>CAZUFO010000066.1:0-12006 GCA_964619615.1 uncultured Lutibacter sp.
ACCATTTGGCATTTCCTGAACGTGTATGTATTAAAGTAGGTAATCTAAATGTTGGTACTAAAACATATTCTCCTTTTGATTTGTCTAAATTATCATTATGTATATGGCTTTTTAAATATTGTGGAATCGCATATTCTGGCCATTTCCAATCCACCATAGTTTGCGAATAAAATTCGTTTTTACGCGATGGTGTTGGAAACCCAACCATGGCTTTTCCATTAATCATCACTCCAATATCTTTTCCGTTTTTACGGACTACATCATTTATTGGATCAATTTCCGAGCCTTCTAATTGCTCTTTAGTCAATAAAATTTCATTCATTTTATAAGACTCTCCTTTTTCAATTTCGAAGGTGCCATATTTTTGCATGTATTCTAATTCTGTCAATCCTTCGGCTTTGGCAACTTTTGGTAAGCCTGGTACACGTTCAAAAATATATTGATAATATTCTCCAATTTTAATTTTTTCTCCCGGTCTGTATGGTGATTCAAAATGCTTACGAATTCCCATACTTCCGTCTGGGTCTATTCGCCAGGATAATTCGATCCAAAATTCATCTTCTTCCCATACTTCACCAGGGTTTGCTTCATAAGTAAACTCTACATCTTTACCATTTCTTCTTGCTGCTTCTCGCAAAACAGGTTGACGGAAAGCAACCCAAGTTCCACCATGTGTTGCATATGAATTGATATCGTGTCGTTCTGATGCTAATCCCATCGGCAATACAAAATCGGCAAAAAATGCGGTTTCATTCCACGTTGGAGTTAATGCAGTATGTAATCCGAATTTATCTTCATCTTGAAACATTTCCATCCATGTAAATCCATCAGGATACGTCCAAACAGGATTAAATACTCTTGAGAAATACACGTCCATTTTACCTCTTCCTTCTTTTAAGAAGTGGGGTAATAACTGACTCATTTCAAAAAATGCTAAAGGATATTCTTTCGGGAAATGTAATTCGTTCCACACTTTTTGTGGTTTTGGTGGATTTGGTTGTGTTGGACTAAACTTGTTCCAGGAGTTTGGAGAAGTCCCTCCTTTTGCTCCTACCGCTCCTGTTAAAACTGTTAAGAAATGTAAACAACGTGCAACTCCCCAACCGCCTAAGTTTGATGCACCGGCTGCCCTCCAGTTATGAGATGCAAAACGTTCTCCTGCATCACCAATCAATCGTGCAATTTCTACAATGGTTGCTGCTTTTACTCCAGATTCTTTTTCTGCATATTCAGGAGTAAATTCTTTATATTCTCCAATCATTGCAGTTATATAGTTCTCGAAAGTTACTTCTTTATCGCTGTGAAGTGCTTTCAAATATTCTTGCCAGTTAGTCCAATTTTCTAGGTATTCTTTATTATACAATCCTTCCTCCAAAATAATCAATGCCATTGCTAATAAAACAGCCGCTTCGCTTCCTGGATATGTTGGCAACCAATAATCTGACATAGAAGCCGTATTAGATAATCGAGGGTCCATTGTTGCTAACTTAGCGCCTTTCATTTTCCCTTCGATAATACGTTGTGCATGCGGATTGAAATAATGCCCAGATTCTAAATGTGCAGAAATCAATAAGATAAATTTAGCATTAGAATGATCTGGTGATGGCCTATCATAACCATACCATAAATTATACCCAAAGCGAGCGCCTGATGAGCAAATGTTTGTATGTGAATTATGCCCATCTATTCCCCAGCCTTGAAGAATCCAGTTCATAAATTTTTCATGTCCTGGTCTTCCAACATGATACGCAATTTCGTTATGTCTATCTTCTTTTATGGCTTTTCTAATTCTGGTTGCAATGGTATCTAATGCTTCATCCCAAGAGATACGTTCCCAATCCCCTCCTCCACGTTTTCCTTTACGTTTTAACGGAAATAATATGCGATCTGGGTCATTAATTTGATTGATTGTTGCTGGTCCTTTTGCGCAGTTTCTACCTCTACTTCCTGGATGGTGTGGATTTCCTTCAAACTTTTTTACAACTTGTGTTTCTTTATCAATAAAAGCAGTTAAACCACAAGCACTTTCGCAATTAAAACAAGTTGTTGGAACAATTTGATAGGTTACTTTTTTCTTTTTCGGCCAAACTGATGGATCATATTCCACCCAGTTATCCCATTTTTCTGGCGGTGGAAAGTTCTCGTACATCTGCGCTACTTCTTCATCAGAGAAATGGCGCATATCACCATCAAATTCTTGGTATTTTTCTTTATGCAGGTTAGGGATTAATCCTATTTTTTCTGCAATGTTTTCAATAAATGAAGGTTTTTTGTAGCCCATAATTATTTTTTATTTTCTTAGCGACCTTTGCAATTCTTTTGCGATTTTTGCGTTAAAATTTAACCGCAACGAACGCTAAGTTTTACGCAAAGTGCGCAATGAATTAATTTTATGCTAACGGAACTCTTTGAGGCGCTTCTACCCAAATTTTTTCAGTAGCATAAATTCCAACTAATATTAATACCGCTGAAATTGTTAATATCAAAGTACCTGGTAATAAAACTAATAAAACCAATGGTAAAACATTTCCAACAATTACAACTCCAAACCAAAATAGGTTTTTATACCTTCCTTTAGTAATCATTTTTACAACCATATCCGCTGAAGTGCTTGGGTGTGTCATCGTTAATTCTGTAATCATTGTAAATAGGTTTACTGATAATGCGATAATCATTACCATTCCTAAAATTGACATCCAATTTTCACCTCCAGAAACTAAATTAACTAAAGCAAATATTGCTGCTCCTGCCATAACACTGTGCACCAACATATGTAATGCCAATGAAGGACTTTGCCAAAAATCTCTACCTTTTGCTTGTGCAAATAAGAAGGCTGTATAGATTGCTAACATCACTGCAAAAAATGCTATAATCCATAATAAAACAGTTTCGCCAGTTTGTATTTCAAAATAGGTCATTGCTCCCCAAATGGTAACTAACAATCCAAAAATAGTAATTGTATAACCGCCTTTAACTAACCAAGAATTCCATTGTGGTCTAAGTAAAACATTTAAAAATCGGTCTGGCCTGTCTAAATCCATCACTAAAAACAATCCTGTTAATGACAAGAAAACTAATGAGATACCCGCTGACCATAATTTAGTAGTCGCTGAAATTTCATAGCCTAATAATAGTGCGATAAACGGAATTAAAAATGCGCCTGCTGCAACTGCTTTTGTTGTAACATATGCTGAAACTTCCCAACCCCAAAGAATTCCTTTGTCTGGAGTGTCATATACTCTACGAGCTTTTCCATCCAAAACATCTATATAATTTGGGTTTTTATTATCTTTCTTTTGATATGCCGCTTCAATTTCATTGTCGATGGTCATTTGTAGTAAATCAACATCTTCATTGGTATGCATCATTTTTTCAGCTGCTTTTGCAAAATGACCTACTCCTCTTGCTTGAGAATTCCAAAGTCCTGGTCCAGATTTATCTGTTGCTTCAGGGTTTAATGAAGCATCATCACCATCAATATAAAATAAATTAGGGTTTGTCCCTTTTTCTGGTTTGCGAACTTTTACTTGTTGCATAGCTAGCAATTGTGAAATCTCTGTAGCTGGGTTTTCCATATCGCCCGCAATAATTGCATGTTCAGGACAAACAGATACGCAAGCGGGTTCTCTACCTACATCAACTCGATGCGCACAGTAATTACATTTGGCAGCAGTTTGTGTGTCAGGATCTATATACAATGCATCATAAGGACACGCTTGCATACACGATTTACATCCAATACATCTATTATTATCGAAATCTACAATACCATCATCACGCGTGTATAATGCTTCAACAGGGCATATTGTTACACATGGTGCATCTGTACAATGATTGCATCGCATTACAGAAAAAATTCTACGAGTATCAGGAAATACTCCTTTTTCAACTTGCTTTACGTACGTTCTATTTACACCAATAGGAACGTCATGTTCAGATTTACAAGCAGTTGTACAAGCATGACAGCCAATGCATTTTCGGTTGTCAATAATAAAGCCGTACTTCATATATTTTGGGTTAGTTAAATTTGTTGAATTTAATTAATGAAGTAAAAAAAGTATTTTAAACTCTAATTTACATTAATCAGATGCTAAACTTAATAATTTAGTCCTTTATTTAAAGTAACAAATGTTACACGGCAAGAATAAATAACTCTAAAATATTATAATAAGATAATTTTATTACGCTGTAAATCAATTATTTTTTGATTTTCTAAGGTTTTTAAAAGTCGTGAAATAACCACTCTAGAAGTGTGTAAATCGTATGCTATTTGTTGATGTGTACTATGAATTTCTCTATCGTTGGTAACTTTTACTTTACCTTTCAAATATCTTAAAAGTCTTTCATCCATTTTAAGAAATGCAATATTATCAATCGTATCAAGCATTTCCATTAGTCTATTATGGTAACTGTTGAAAACAAAATTTCGCCAAGTTTTATATTTACCTGTCCATTCTTCCATTTTCTGAATGGGTATCATAATTAATTTGGCATCCGTTTCTGCAATTGCTTTAATCTCACTTTTAGAGTCTCCTAAACAGCAAGAAAGTGTCATCGCACAGGTATCTCCTTTTTCTAAAAAGTATAAAAGTAATTCGTCACCATCAGTATCTTCACGAAGAATCTTAATAACGCCATTCACTAGTAACGGCATTGACTTAATATATTGACCAACTTCAATAAGTGCGAAATTCTCAGGAACTTCCTTAAAAACACCTACATTATTTATCTCTTGTAATAAGGCATCTTCAAATAAATGTCCGTAGTTTAACTTGAGTTCTTCAATCATTAAACAAATGTACGGAAAATTTAATGAGGTAGTTTATCTTTTAATACACCATATAAATAGGTGCCAAAAATTGATGAAAGTATCACTATCAGTATTGGGAAAAATCCAGCACCAAGTAAGGTAAACATAGGTCCTGGACAAGCACCCGCAAGTGCCCAACCCAATCCGAAAATAGCACCTCCTATTAAGTAACGAGGTGTGCTTTTAGCCTTTGGTGTAAAAATAATTTGTTCCCCAAAAAATGATTTAATTTTAAAGCGCTTTATCACCTGAACAACAAGTATTCCAAGAACAACAGCAGACCCAATAATGCCATACATATGAAAGGCTTTAAATTGAAACATTTCATAAATTCTAAACCAAGAAGCGGCTTCAGATTTAAACATTACGATTCCAAATAACATTCCTATTAACAAATAAATAATACTTCTCATAACTTAAAAAATTAAAGGGAATAAAACATGAACCATAAATAAACCTCCTGCAAAAAAACCAATTACTGCAATTAATGAAGGTAATTGTAAGTCGCTTAAACCAGAAATAGCATGACCAGATGTGCAACCACCTGCGTAGCGAGCTCCAAAACCAACTAAAAACCCACCAATAATTAATACTAATAAACTCTTAACATTCATAAATGAACCATTTGCAAATATCTCTGTTGGTAAATATGCTTTACCGGCACTTTCGATGCCTAAAGATTGTAATTGAACAACTATATCTTGATTTAAAATAACAGCATCATTAGTTGTTAAATAATTTGCAGCGATAAAACCGCCTATAATGGTTCCTAAAACTATCACTAAATTCCAACGTTGCGCTTTCCAATCGAATTTAAAAAAATCGATTTTGTTTCCTGCGCCACAAATAGCACACATGGTTCGCAAGTTTGAAGACATTCCAAAATTCTTGCCTACCATTAAAAGCAAAAACATAATAAATGCAATTAAAGGGCCTGCAACATACCACGGCCAAG
This sequence comes from uncultured Lutibacter sp., assembly GCA_964619615.1. Taxonomy (GTDB): domain Bacteria; phylum Bacteroidota; class Bacteroidia; order Flavobacteriales; family Flavobacteriaceae; genus Urechidicola. The sequence goes on from CAZUFO010000066.1 coordinate 5,766, forward strand.
GTTCAAAAATAAAATCCATATTATATATTTTAAAACAAAGTAACTCAATTTATATTAAAACATTGGCAACTTATGTTACAAAAGGTTTGTTAAAATTATAATTAATTTTTTGCGTATCCAGAATTAGTCATAATCTGTAATGTTAGCAATTGCAAGTCTATCAAATATTCTTTCGTTAAAAATAGTTAAAGACTCCTATTTATAATCCTCTAAACCTATCGTTAAAATATCACTTGCAGGGTTTGGATATAATTTTATAGATACAAAGTTGTAATGATTAATTTTTACAAATTTTCACTCAATAAGTGTATCGTTTTCAATTTTTAATTCAAAAAAGAACCATAGCGATTAGGCTATGGTTAGTACGAGATTTCGAAGGATTAAACTTTAGATTAAGCACTTAGCCAAATTTTTAATTTTTTCTTTTCAATATTAACGCAAAATTGAAAAATTTTTCGGGCTTTGTTCAATGTACTTCGTTTTGAGTTAAGCACCAAAACCCGTATTAACTATAGCCATTGTTGTGCTGCGTATTTATTCAATGTCTAGTATTATTTTTATATTTTCTTTTACAACTTCAATAGTATTGATTGGTAAATTTCCTATTTTTTTGATTAGCCTTTTATTATCAATAGATCTAATTTGGTCAATCATAATATCACAATCTTTTAAAACATTCCCTATTCCTTTATTCAAGTGAACTCTTAATATTTCAGACTCTATTTTAACATTTGTAGTTATTGGACAAACAATAGTTGAAGGATGTGATGCTTTATTCAATAGATTAGTTTGAACTGTTAAAACAGGTCTTGTTTTTCCAGGTTCTGTACCTATTTGAGGGTTTAAATCAGCAATCCAAATTTCAAATTGTTTAATTTGCATAGTCGATATCTTCAAATTCTTTAAGCACCTCCAGTGAATTAATTCTAACAAGATTTGATTCTTTTTTTAGTCGTTTTTCTAAAATCAATCTCTTTTGAATTCTATTATAAAAACTTAAAGCCTCATTAATGTATCTGTTTCTTGGTTTTTTAATTTTAGATAGGATTTTCTCTGTTTCTCCAAAAATTGAATCCTCTAACTTTAAAGATATGTTTTTCATTATTGTTATATTAAGTAACAAAAGTATATCTTTTTAGTATATTAAACAAGTATATTTCTATTTTTTTATATGCAGTACAACATAAAGGTATGGTGCTTTTAAAAATAGTTTTTTTTGTGTTATTTAATCACTAATTTTTTAACTCCTGATCCTTTTGTTGTTAATACCGCTACATAATAAATACCTGTAGCTAATGTACTAACAGCTACTTGTGTGTTATTACTTTTTAATACGGGCTGCCCTAAACTATTATAAATAGTTAAAGACTCAAACTCATAATTATCTAAACCTATCGTTAAAATATCACTTGCAGGGTTTGGATATAATTTTATGTCATTTGCATTTAGTGTAAAATTAGCTGTAGATAAAGTAATTGAAGCAAAATTTTGCCATACTGGAGCAGCCTGATAATCAGCAACCAATTCTGGAAACAAAATTATTATTACTTTTAATTCAAAAAAAACCCATAACAGTAAAGCTATGGGTTTTTTGAAAGTTATGGTAATCCTAATAGGGTTTTGAAAAAAGATTTTAATTGTAGTGCGCCACTACTTATCTTAAGCAGAAAACAATAATATTCGCCTTAATTTTTCAATGCATCAGAAACTTTAGGCACAAAATGCCCTTTTCCTCCTGCTCTATCGTCATCAAAAGTTGTTGGCACATCATCATTAAGTGTGCGTTCGTGCCAAGTAATATGTTCAGTTCCATCGTCGCGTTTTACCATTGTTATACAATCTTCAACAGGACAAACCAATGAACACAAATTACAACCAACACAATTTTCTTCAATAATACTTGGTATTCTATTGGTTGCATCATCAGATAAAGCAATGGCTTGATGCGCTCCATCATCACAAGAAATATAGCATAAATCACAACCTACGCATTTGTCTGCATTAATTTCTGCAACAACTTTATGTTTTAAGTTTAAGTGCTTCCATTCGGTTACATTTGGTAGCGCTTTTCCAGCGAAATCATAAATAGTATTGTATCCTTTTTCTTCCATAAATTGACGTAAGCCTGTTTCCATTTCACGCACAATTCCGAAGCCGTAATGCATTACTGCTGTACAAACCTGAACAGATGTTGCGCCCAATAAAATAAACTCCACAACATCTCGCCAAGTTTCAATACCACCAATTCCTGAAATTGGTACTTTACTTATTTCTGGATGTTGCGCCAAATCTTTTAGCATATGCATTGCAATTGGTTTTACTGCTGGACCACAATAACCGCCATTACTTCCTTTACCATCAACAACAGGATAAGGAGCGTAAGAATCTAAATCAATACCAACAATACTTTTCATCGTATTAATTAATGAAATTGAATCTGTTCCACCTTGAACTGCTGCCAAACCTGGATCAGTTATATGCGAAATATTAGGCGACAATTTTGTAATCACAGGAATATTTGCGGCTTCTTTAACCCATTCTACAATAGTCTTCAACACTTCTGGTTCTTGACCAACTGCTGAGCCCATTCCACGTTCGCACATTCCGTGAGGACAACCAAAATTGAGTTCAATTCCGTCTGCTCCAGCATTTTCAACATCTTTAATAATTTGTTCCCATTCTGCCCGGCTTTCAACCATTAATGAAGCAATAATTGCGTGATCTGGAAAATATTTTTTTACTTCTTCAATCTCTCGAAGATTATCTGCCAAAGGTCTATCTGTAATAAGTTCAATATTATTGAAACCCATCATTCTGGTATTTCTATAATTTACTGAGCCATAACGACTCGACACATTTATTACAGGAACTCCAAGAGTTTTCCAGACTGCTCCACCCCAACCGGCTTCAAAAGCTTTCATTATTTGATATCCTGAATTTGTTGGTGGTGCAGATGCTAACCAAAACGGGTTTGGTGATTTTATTCCTCCGAAATTTATTGATAAATCGATCATATTATATTTTGTTTTATGGAACGCTGATGACGCTGATCTAATAGATTTTCGCTGATTTGTTTTGTACTAAAATTAAATCATTTTTTATCATAAAAAATCTGCGTTATCTGCGTTCTTTTTTTTATTCTACTGTTTACTGCCAACTGAACACCGCCTACTTATTCAACCAACTATTCATTCCTTGTGCTGCCATTTTTCCATCATAAGCAGCATTTACCACTTCTGCGCCTCCGTTTACAGCATCTCCTCCTGCAAAATATTTTGGATTTGAGGTTTGAAATGTTTCAGGATTTACTGTTACTTTTGTGCTATTATCTATTTCTAAATCATCTACCAAATTATAGAAATCGCCTTTTTTGGCTTGTCCTGTGGCTTTAATAACCATATCGCAACGTACAATAAACACATTATTCATATTGGTTTGTAATTTACCATCAACCATTTCGGTCTTGGCAAATTTCACGCCTTCTACTTTTCCATTTCCTGTTATCGCAATTGGTGTTACATTAAACAAACTATCAACGCCCGCACTTATTGCCAAATCGTATTCAAATCCGTAGGCTCCCATTTTTTCTTTAGAGTTTCTGTACGCCAACACTGTTTTTATCGCTCCCATTCTTGCAGATTCTGAAGCGGCATCCATTGCTGTATTTCCGCCTCCAAGTACAACTACTTTTTTAGGGACTTTTAATTGATGCTGTTTCATTCGTAATTCTTCAATAAATTCTACTGCTCCAATTACACCTTTTTTATCTTCGCCATCTAATTCTAATTGTCTTGTTTTTCCTAAACCAACTCCTAAAAATATGGCATCATAATCGTTTTCAATCTGTTGCAATTGCTCTTTGGTTGTAACTGCTGAATTGTAATTTATATTGAATTGTAATTGCTTCTGGAGGTATTCTACCTCTTTCAACACTTCTTCATTGGTGATTTTATAAGGTGCAATTCCGTATACGGTTAAACCTGACGGTTTTTCTTTGGCTTCAAAAATATCGACATCAAAACCTAATGTTCTGGCTTCGCAAGCGCAAGCAATTCCTGCTGGTCCTGCTCCAATAATGGCGATTTTCTTTCCGTTTGATTTTCCAATTTTAAAAATTTCTTTGTTAGCATCAATGGTTTTATTTGTTGCATAATTCTGTAATCTTCCAATCTGAATTGGTGGCACATCTTGATGATTATAAACACAAGCACCTTCGCATAAAACTCCTGTTGGACATACAATTCCACAGGCATTTCCTAACCAATTGGCATCGAAAATAGTTTTAGATGCTCCTGTTATATTATCTGTATGAATTTGCTTGATAAACAACGGAATATCAATACTTGTTGGACACGCTTGAATACAAGGCGCATCGTAACAAAACAAACACCGTGAAGCCTCATAATATGCTTCGGTTTCGTTCATTAATGGTTTTTTCTGCTTGAAATTCTCTTTAAATTCTGCCTCTGTTGTTGGTTTTTTATATTCTGCCATATTTTGAGTTCAAAGTTTAAGGTTTATGTGTTTAAAGTTTTCTGGAACGCTGATGACGCTGATTTAACAGATTTTAACTCTGCTTTTTATTCTATTATTGAATCGTTGAACCTTACGGTTTCACTGATTTGTTTATAGTTACAATTAAATCATTTTTTATCATAAAAATCTGCGTTATCTGTGTTCTGTTTTTTTATAAATCGGTTAAGCGTCCATAGGTTTCTGGGCGTCTATCTCTAAAGAATTGCCATGTAGAACGCACTTCATCAATTAAATCTAAATCAAACTCAGCAACTAACAATTCATCATCATCTCGCGATGCTTGAGAAAATATTTGTCCTCTTGGGTCAACAAAATAAGATTGTCCGTAGAACTTCCCTAAATTCCATGGTTTTTCTTCTCCAACTCGGTTAATACATCCCATAAAATAACCATTGGCTGCTGCATGTGCTGGCTGCTCAATTTTCCATAAATACTCACTCAATCCCGCAACTGTTGCTGATGGATTATATACAATCTCTGCTCCATTTAATCCCAAAGCTCTTGCTCCATCAGGAAAATGTCTGTCGTAACAAATATAAACGCCAACTTTTGCATATTTTGTTTGAAAAACAGGATACCCTAAATTTCCTGGTTTAAAAAAGAACTTTTCCCAAAACCCAGATGTTTGCGGGATGTGGTTTTTACGATATTTCCCTAAATAAGTTCCGTCTGCATCAATAACTGCTGCTGTATTATATAACTCTCCAGCTTGTACTTTTTCATAAATAGGTACAATAATTACCATATTATGTTTCTTTGCCAACACCTGCATTTTTTCGGTTGTAGGTCCTGGAACAGATTCAGCAGACTCATACCATTTTTTATCTTGTCCTGGACAAAAATAAGGTGTGTTAAAAATTTCTTGCAAACACAAAATTTGCACTCCTTGTCTTCCTGCTTCTTCAATGTACGGAATGTGCTTATCGTACATTGCATCCATAATTTCTTTGATGGTACCTTCACCTTCCGTCATTGGAAGACTCATTTGTATTAATCCTGATTTTATTTTTCTGCTCATAATTTTACAGTTTATTTTGATGAATTAATTTAGTAGTGAGGGTTTCACTTAGAGTGAAGTCCTCACTAAAATTTTATTAAGTTAAATTACCGTTTTAGAAGTTTTTCCTCGTGGAATAAACTGCCCAAAACCTGCTTTTAGTTTACACTCTTCGTTTTCTATCGCGATTTGTCCTCGTAAGATAACGGTTTCTGTTTTACCTGTTACTTTTCTACCTTCATACGCTGAATAATCTACATTCATATGATGTGTTTCTACTGAAATAGTATGTTCTTTTTTAGGGTCAAATATTACAATATCTGCATCGCTTCCAATAGCAATTGTTCCTTTTCTTGGATACATTCCGAAAATTTTTGCAGCATTTGTAGAAGTTAATTCTACGTATTTTGTGAGTGATATTTTACCTTTTTCTACGCCTTCTGAATATAATAATTCCATACGATGCTCTATCGCTGGATGACCATTTGGAATTTTTGAAAAATCGTCCTTTCCCATTAATTTCTGCTCCCAATTAAAAGGACAATGATCTGTACCAACAACTTGTATCAATCCTTGATTAATACCTGACCATAAAGCAACTTGATCTTTCTTTTCTCGCAAAGGCGGACTCATAACCCATTTTGCACCTTCGAAATCTTTTTCATATAACGATGCATCTAATATTAAATATTGTGTGCAGGTTTCAAC
>CAZUFO010000067.1:0-4562 GCA_964619615.1 uncultured Lutibacter sp.
GTCTTCATATTTCAACAGCAAAGTTAAAGTAATTCACCAAAACGCATATCATTTTATCAAAAAAGTAAATAACTGGCTGATTGAAATACAATTAAAAAAGATTCGTTAATATTTTAACGATAACTTAGTTTAAGACATAATTAACACTAAAAACTGATAATTGTTAGTTTTTAAAAAGAATTTTGGTGTAATTTTGTCCCGATTTTTAAATCATTAATAATGACAGCAATAAAATTTTCAAGAAACGATAGTGCAAAGTTTTTTAAAACTTTGAATAAAAGAGTGAACGATTATTTTAAAGATAATAACATAAAACGTACGGGTAATTGGAAACTATATAGCAAAGCTGTGGTTATGTTCTCTTTATTAATAGTTCCTGTAGTTTTAATATTAACACTTAGTTTACCTGTTTGGGCACAAATACTTGGTATGATAATTACTGGTGTTGGAATGGCAGGAGTTGGCATGAACGTAATGCACGATGCAAATCACGAATCATTTTCTAGCAAGAAATGGGTGAACAAATTAATGGGAAGTAGTATTTATATCCTTGCCGGAAATGATTATAATTGGAAAGTACAACACAATGTGTTACATCATACCTATACAAACATTCAAGGGCACGATGAAGATATTGATGCTGGTAGAATTATCCGATTTTCAAAACATTCTAAATGGTTGAAGATTCATAAATATCAAAAACATTATTCTTTCTTTTTATATGGATTGTTAACTATGAATTGGGCAGTAACTACCGATTTCAAACAATCATACAAATATTTAAAAAGAAAATTATCGTATGGTAAATTTCCAAATCCAGTAACACAATGGACGAAGTTGGTGATTGGAAAAATTGTGTATTATTCACTTTGGGTAGTACTTCCATTATTTTTAGGTTTTGCTTGGTATCAAGTATTAATTGGATTTTTATTAATGCATTATACCGCAGGAATCATTTTAAGTGTTGTTTTTCAATTAGCACACGTAATGCCAAATACTGAAATGCCAGTACCAGATGAAAGTGGGAATATGAAAAACACCTGGGCAATTCACCAATTATATACCACATCTAACTTTGCTCCAAAAAGTTGGTTGGTAGAGTTTTTTACCGGTGGATTAAATCGTCAAGTAGAACATCATTTATTTGCACATATTAGCCATGTACATTATAAAAAATTGGCGAAAATTGTAAAAGAAACTGCACAAGAATTTAGCTTACCATACAACGAATATAAAACCATGTGGAAAGCAGTTGCGGAACACTACCGTCAATTAAACGTTTTAGGGAAAAAACCACAATTAGCATAAAATAGAATTCAACACGCTATTTTGTTGCTGGGTTAAATATTCATTTACTACAAACAACACTAACAAAACTATGTCTCAACAACAACTAACTGACAGAATTCAAAGTTTACCAGTATCGGCAACTTTGGCAATGGCGGCAAAAGCCCGCGAATTAAAACAACAAGGAAAAGATATTATCGGATTAAGTTTGGGTGAACCGGATTTTAACACGCCAGATTTTATAAAAGATGCTGCCATAAAAGCAGTACAAGAAAATTACAATTCATATACGCCAGTTGATGGATATGCTGAGTTGAAAGAAGCTATTTGCTTAAAATTTAAACGCGATAATAATTTAGAGTACGCTCCAAATCAAATTGTAGTTTCTACAGGAGCAAAACAATCTATAGCCAATATTGCACAAGTATTATTAAACCCTGGTGATGAAGTTTTACTACCTGCACCTTATTGGGTAAGTTATTCTGCCATCGCAACCTTATGCGAAGCTAAATTTGTTGAAATACCCTCAAGTATCGATACCGATTTCAAAATCACACCAGAGCAATTGGAAGCGGCAATTACGCCAAAAACAAAAATGATTTTCTTTAATTCGCCAAACAACCCAAGCGGTAGTATTTATACGGAGAAAGAATATAGAGCATTGGCGGCAGTTTTAGAAAACCATCCGAATATATTCATCCTTTCTGATGAGATTTACGAACATATTAATTACGGTACAAAAACATTCAGTTTTGCTGCCATACCAAATATGTACGATCGTACAATTACAGTAAACGGAGTTGCAAAAGCGTTTGCAATGACAGGCTGGAGAATTGGCTACATCGGTGCACCAGCATGGATTGCAAAAGCATGCACAAAAATGCAAGGGCAAATTACTTCAGGAGCCAATTGTATTGCACAACGGGCTACGATTACGGCTTTAGAAGCACCCGTTTCTAACATTCATTATATGGTGAAAGAGTTCCATAAACGTAGAGACATCATTCTAAAATTACTAAGTGAAATAGAAGGGTTCAAATTAAACGTTCCTAAAGGTGCATTTTATGTGTTTCCTGATGTTTCTGCTTTTTTTGGAAAAATCATTAAAGGACATAAAATTAATAACGCTTCAGATTTTTCTATGTTATTATTAGAAGAAGCGAATGTTGCTACGGTAACTGGCGAAGCTTTTGGCGCAGCAAATTGCATTCGTATATCTTATGCTGCATCCGAAGAAAATATCAGAACTGCAATTACTAGAATTAAGGAAGTATTAAGTTAGTTTTTTACTTGTTTCTTTTCCCTATATTTGGGTTCAAATTTAAAATCAAATTGATATGGCAGTAATGAAAGTTATCGAAGTAATGGCGAACTCTAGTAAAAGTTGGGAAGATGCAACTCGCAAAGCAGTAACTCATGCTTCAAAAAGTGTAAAACACATGAAATCTGTATTTGTACAATCACAAAGCGCAGTTGTTGAAGATGGTGAAATAGCAGAATTTAGAGTAAATGTTAAAATTACTTTTGAAGTAAAGTAAGTAATTATAAAATACTATTTAAAAGCGTTTAGAAATTTTCTAAACGCTTTTTTGCATTCATATTTCTCCATAGAGTTTCACTATCTTTGAAAAAACATTTTTCATGTATCGATTACTTATTACATTTCTTATTTCAATAATTTTCTTGTCAAGTTGCAAGAATCAAACAAAAGAAACTATGGAACAACACAAATACACCAACGACCTCATCAATGAAACAAGTCCGTATTTACTTCAACACGCACATAATCCTGTTGATTGGAAACCATGGAATCAAGAAACTTTAGATTTGGCAAAAAAAGAGAATAAACTCATCATTATTTCTGTAGGTTATTCTGCGTGTCATTGGTGTCATGTAATGGAACATGAAAGTTTTGAAAACGATTCTGTCGCTAAAATAATGAACGAACATTTTATTAGTATTAAAGTAGATCGTGAAGAACGCCCTGATGTAGATCAGGTTTATATGAGTGCCGTTCAATTAATGACCGGCAGTGGTGGTTGGCCTCTAAATTGTATTACATTACCTGACGGAAGACCTATTTACGGCGGTACATATTTCCCTAAAGATAGTTGGATAAGCCTACTAAATCAATTGGCAGATTTATATAAAAATAATCCTGAAAAAGCGATTGAATATGCTGAAAAATTAACGGAGGGTGTTCAGAATTCTGAGTTAGTAACCATCAATACAGATGAAGCGGTTTTTACAACCGATGAAATTGATGAAGCAATTAAAAGTTGGAAAAAAAACATCGATTATAAATTAGGAGGAAACAACCGTGCTCCAAAATTTCCAATGCCAACCAATTATCATTTCTTATTGCGATATGGGTTTCAGGCACAAGACGAGAAAATAGTTGAATTCACAAATACAACCTTAACTCAAATGGCGTATGGCGGAATGTACGACCAAATTGGTGGTGGTTTTTCTCGTTATTCGGTAGATGCTAAATGGCATGTGCCTCATTTTGAAAAAATGCTGTATGATAACGGACAATTGGTAAGTTTGTATTCCGATGCGTATTTATTGACTAAAAACAATTTATATAAAGAAACTGTTTTAGAAACGCTAGAATTTATTGAACGTGAATTGATGAATGATCAAGGCGGATTTTATTCTTCACTAGATGCCGATAGCAATACACCCGAAGGAGAATTAGAAGAAGGTGCTTTTTATGTGTGGACAAAATCGCATTTAGAAAAATTAATTGGTTCAGATTTTGATATTTTTAAAGACTATTACAACATCAATTCATACGGACATTGGGAGCACGATAATTATGTATTAATCAGAAATAAATCTGATAAAGAAATTGCTGAAAAGCATGATTTGACCATAATTCAACTAAAAAAGAAAGTCCAGAATTGGAAAAGTATTTTGCTTCTAGAAAGGAGTAAAAGAGAACGTCCAAGATTAGACGATAAAATATTAACTTCTTGGAACGCACTGATGTTAAAAGGATATGCAGATGCATACCGTGTATTTAACAACAAACATTATTTAGACATCGCGCTTAAAAATGCACATTTTTTGAATACCTATTTATTGAGAAGTGATGGTGGATTAAACCGTAACTACAAAAACGGCGAAAGTAATATAAATGGTTATTTAGAAGATTACGCTACTTTGATTGATGCATTTATTTCACTTTATGAAGTAACCTTAGATGAACAATGGTTGCGAACTTCAAAACAATTAACCGACTATACTTTTGATCATTTTTATGATGATGC
>CAZUFO010000067.1:4662-11955 GCA_964619615.1 uncultured Lutibacter sp.
CAATTAATGAGTGATTTTTCAAGTAACTATTATGAGATTGCAATTTCCGGGGCTGACGCAATTACCAAATTAAAAGAAATAAATCAAACTTATATTCCGAATAAATTAATTGCTGGTGCAGTTGGAGAAAGCAATCTTCCTTTAATGGAAGGTCGTTTTAATGACGATGAAACTTTTATTTATATTTGTGTGGACGGCGCTTGTAAACTTCCAGAAACAGAGGTTGAAAAAGCTTTAGATCAATTGAATACTTATTTTTCTAAATAGTTACATATAAAAAATGTCCTTCCCGCAAAAGTAGGATTTTTTTTTATTGAACGTGAATTTACATTAATGAGATTCCTGCCTTCGCAGGAATGACAGGTGAATTAAGTACTCTTTTTTCCAGTCACAAAATCCTTTAAATAAAAAGGTTCGAAATACGCTATATTTTCAAAATCGCTCTTTTGAAATTTAGCATACGATAATTCTGCCATTTCATTTGTTGATGGTAATTTATCATCAATAAAAATAGCGTTTTTGTGCGTAATTATTTCTTTCGTTTTTGCAACTCCATCACCAATAAAATAGGTTGTTTTTTTATTTAAAAAATCTATAAAAGAATATTCGTTTAAAACTTCGGCTTCAATTTCTCTGATTTGTTTGTTTTCAGAATCAAATACGGCACTATATACTTCCATTCTTCGAGCATCTAACATCGGAATTATAAACGCATTTTCAACTTTAACTTGTAATGCTAAACTTTTTAAGGTACTCACAGAAATGAGTGGCACATCCAACGCAAAACACAACCCTTTTGCTGAAGATACTCCAATTCGTAAACCTGTAAATGATCCTGGTCCTTTACTAATAGCAACTGCATCAAGATTATTCATTGTTTTAGAAACTTTTTTTAAAACAGCCTCCATAAAAACATGTAATTTTTCTGCATGTGAATAATTGCCATCATTTAATTCTTTAATTGCAATCACTTTCCCGTTTTCTGAAAGTGATACAGAGCAGTTTTTTGTAGCGGTTTCGATATTAAGAATTAATGCCATTTTTCTTTTTTAATTGATGCAAAGATACTGTTTTACCTAAAAACAAACATCCAACATTTACTCAATGTTGGATGCTCACTACAAATCCAAATAAAATGTGTTTCCACATAATATCTTTATTCTATTACAATAGGAATACCGTAGTAGAATTCTAATAATTTTGATTTAAATACAAAGTTGTATTTCGCTGCAATCAATGAAGATTGTGCGTTTACCAAACGGTTTCTAACTTGATCAAACTCAAACGATGTCATTACACCAAGTTCATAACTTTGTTGTGCATTGTTAAACGCTTCTTCTTGTGCTACAACAGAAGCTTCTGATGCTAAATATTGATTTAATGATGCTTTAGCATCTACAAAAGCAGATTCAATATTCGCTCTCAAATTTTGTTTCTCTTGCGCTAACCTAAATTCCGCTTTCTTTTGACCAACAATTGCTCGGTTAACACTCGCCTTGGTTTTGTTACCATTAAAAATAGGAACACTTAAATTTAATCCGAAGTTATACCCTAAATTATTTTCAATTTGTTCACCAAAACCATTTGGAACTAAAATAATATTGTTAGGATCATTTGGATCAATAATTGGTCTTACATCCTCTTGTCCTTGATTGTGTTGATAAGACGTTCCTAAACCAGCACCAAAACGCAAAGATGGGTAATAATTCCCCTTGGCAATATCTATATTATAGATTGAATTGGCAATGTCTAATTCAGCATTTTTAATTTCTGGTCTGTCAATACTTGCTTTTTCAAATATCTGGTCGGAGTTTTCATAGGCTAATTGTACAGATGGTATTTCTATAGAAACATCAGCCACATCAAAACCAACTGGCGAAATTTGTAACAATTGCGCCAAACCAAGATTGGCAATATCAATACTATTTTGAGCATTTACAATTGCTTCTTTGTCTCTTGCAAATTGTGCTTCAACGTCTAACAAATCGGCTTTAGCTCTTACACCAGAATTAACTAATTCTGTAATTTGATCGATTTGTTTTTGTGTAATATCTAATTGCTCATTTGCAATACGAAAGTTTTCTTTATTGAATAAAATAGTTAAATAACTATTTGCTACACGTACAGAAATATCGTCTTTCAAAATAGCAAGTTGAAGTTTACTTGATTCTAAACCTAAGTCTGCTTGTTTTTTAATATTGGTGTTTTGAAAGCCATTAAAAATATTTATACCTGTATTAATTCCGAAACTATTACCACGTGAGTCTCTAGAAATTCGAACCCCTGTTTGCCCGATAAAAGACCCAAAATTATAATTTTGAGATGCCGAAGCACTTGCTGTTGGTAAAAAATTACCTTTTGCAGATCTTATATTCTCAATTGCTAATAAGGTGTCTAATGCTGATTGTTTAACCTGAATATTATTTTCAATTGCGTAATTAACGCATTCTTGGAGTGTCCATTTTTTTGTTTGAGCATTTATATTAAGGCATAAAATAAATGCTAAAACAGCAAGAAATTTTGTTCTCATAATCTTATTTAAAGTTTTAAGTCGGTTTTGTATTGATATGACGAGTAAAACTACAATATGTTACAAAATCGAGTTCTTATAAAAATGTTAATTTTTATTTTTGAACTTATAACGGTAAATAAAATAAAATAAAAGCCCGACTAAAATATATGGGAAAGCCATTAAATATAAAATGCCATCGTTCAATCCTTCTGCAACTTCGGCATCACCGCTTTCAACTACGGCTTTACACATTGCACATTGTGCTTCTGTTTTCAGAGAAAATAGAAAAGAAAAAAGAGAAAAGAAAATTATTTTTTTCATTTTTTTAAGTCCTCCCTTTTTTGGGAAATATTTTAGGATGGGTTTAATAATAAGGTGCAATCATTAAATATACTACAACACCAGAAATAGCAACATACAGCCATAATGGAAATGTGTACTTCGCTATTTTTTTATGTTGTTCAAACTTACCAAGCTTAGCGCGCACATAGGTAACTAAAACAAACGGAATTACAGCAATTGATAAAAGGATATGGCTAATTAAAACAATTAAATAAAGGGTTCTATAATCACCTTCATAAGAAGTAGAATCTGATGTCATATGATATAATACATAAAGTACTAAAAACAGAATTGAAAGCAGCATCGCTCCATTAATTAGTTTTTCATGTAATTCTCTATTTCCTTTTTTGATTGCTATTACTGCAATAATTAATACCAATGCTGTTAGAGCATTGGTTGAAGCATAAATTGGCGGTAAAAAAACAGGAAGTTCCAAATCGATTTTGACACCAAAAAGTACCGCAATTGCTAATGGTAATACAATTGATAAAATTATAATGATGCGGTTGTATTTTTTTTCTTGTACAGTTTTCATTTTTATTATTGTTTGACTCATTTATTTTTCAACAGAAATGTAATACTGAGCATGTCGAAGTGTAATTTAAAATAACTATTTACTCGTTCAAAAGCAATTGAATATCTTCTTTTAACTCCTCTATTTGATCATCAAATCCATGTTCCTTTAAAGCTCTGTAATACATAATTGGGTTTCCTTGCTCGTCTTTTCTTGAACGTATAAATCCATCCTTATCTATTAAAGCAAACAATCCTGAATGTTCAAAACCGCCAACTTCTTCGCTACCAACACCTGCGTATAATTTAAACCCTTCTGTTGCCAAAGCAAAAACCTCTTCTTGAGATTTACCTGAAAGCATATGCCAATTAGGACTTGTAACCTCAAATTTATCGGCATAGGCTTTTAAAACTGCTGCCGAATCATAGGTTGGGTTGATCGAAATTGATGCAATTCCGAAATTATCATTTTCTGAAAATTCATTTTGAATCTGCACCATTTTTTTATTCATTAATGGGCAAATAGTTGGGCAGGTAGTAAAGAAAAATTCCACCACATATACTTTGTCATTATAGGTTTCGTTGGTAATTCGTTCTCCGTTTTGGTTTATAAATTCAAATGCTGGCACTTTATTAAAAGTATATAAATCGGCTTTATTTTCTGATGTTTTTACACCATGCCTTCTAAGTCCTTTGTCTTTAATTGACGATTTATCTATACTTTCTGAGTTTGGATTTTTCAAGCGTTCCACCACTTTTGGAATTGTATAAATTCCGAATAGTAAAATGACAAATGAAATTCCGATGTATGAATGTTTTTTCATGATTAATAATTATTTAGAATCTCTACTGCACTTCGACAGGCTCAGTGTGACATTTCTATTTTGAATTATATTTCTCTTTTGTAACGCTTCGCTTTCTCCATCGATTTTTTTAACTGATAATATATAATTCCGATATCGTCTCGCATTTTATTTTTTAAAATAGCCACTGAGTTCATATCGTACCCGTATAATTTACCATCATCGGTATCTTCATCATCTTTACGACCTCTTAAACGCAGTTCTCTATCGACAATAAACACATATTGAGAACCGAAATTATCGTTTAATTTAAAAGGCGTATCAAAACTATTAAAAATAGAAACAATTTGTTCTTTTGGCGTTATTACAAATTTCCAATTACTTGCATCATTATAAGTGCCTAATCGTTTTTTAATTTGCGCTATTTCAGCTTCGGTGCCCGGAGGAACTATTACAATCATTTGGAAATACAAACTCTTATGATAGCTCTTATAAATAACTTCATTTAAATTAAATAATTGACTCTTTGTGTTTCCTAAATCATCACCTAAAAAACAAACCACAGAAAAATGTTCTTCAAAAGATTCGCTTCCGGTAATATCAACAACATTCTCTGTTAAAATAGGCAAATTTGCGTAATGATAGATTCCTTTAGACAAGAATATATAAAACACCAAAGGAACTATAAAGAGTGTAAATAGTACTAAAAATTTCTTCTTTTGCATTAGTATCAATCAAAAAAAAGGCGGAAAAATCCACCTTATAATTTATAAATTATTTTATTAATAATCCCATTTAATATAAGGGGTCATTAAGTCTCCAAAGTAACTTCCTTCAATCAATAATATAAAAGTTAAGAAACAAATTAAAAAGATTGTAGTCCAAACTATTGATCTTCTTAACCATGCTTTTTCATCTATCATATGCATAAAGTACCACGTAATACCGTATGCTTTTACCAATGTTAAGATTAAGAAAATCCAGTTAAGTGGACTTGTCCCTAAAATTGAAGATAAGTGTAATGATGCCGGTTTATATATACCTAAAACAACTTCAACTAAAGTAATTATAGATAAGTAAATAAATACTTTCCAAATTAATGCTGTATGCGATGTGTGTTCTGCGCTATGTGCCATTTTATCTAATATAATTAATTAAACTAAGTAGAAGAATGTGAATACAAATACCCAAACTAAATCTACAAAGTGCCAATATAAACCTACTTTCTCTACCATTTCATAACTTCCTCTACGTTCGTAAGTGCCTAGAATAACATTAAAAAATATGATGATATTAAAAATAATTCCTGAAAATACGTGGAAACCGTGAAAACCTGTTATAAAGAAAAAGAAATCTGCAAATAAGGTTGTACCGTATTCATTTACTTTTAGATTTGCTCCTTTAATTACTGCTTTTCCTTCGGCTAAATAATTTAAAGAGGTTTCTCTTGAGAGTATTTCTTTAGTTTTGGTTGAAAAATCTATCTTTTCTGTTCTAACTCTTAAAGCTGGATTTGCTTTAAATGCTGCTGTAACCTCAGCTACCGTAAATTCTGGTAATGCTGCTTCTTGTGTAAACCACAAACCATTTGCTTTTTCGTGTTGTGTTCTTTCACTTTTATGAGCAGACACAAAACTCTCTAATGTTATTTGATGTCCTGTTCCGTCAACAAATTGTATTATTTTTCCATCGTACATTTGAACTGCCCCATAAGAACCGTTGATAAATGTTTTCCATTCCCAAGCTTGTGAACCTACAAATATTACACCACCAATAATAGTAGCTAACATTAACCAGGCTACTTTTGCTTTTTTCATTTGATGACCAGCATCAACTGCCAATACCATTGTAACAGATGAAAAAATTAACACAAAGGTCATAAACGCTACATAAAGCATCGGATAATTACCGTGTATAAATGGCACGTGTGTAAACACTTCATCGGCAATCGGCCATGTTTCTATAAATTTGAAGCGCATTGCACCATATGCAATAATAAATCCTGAGAACGTAAGTGCATCAGACATGATAAAGAACCACATCATCATTTTCCCATAACTAGACCCTAGTGGTTTCTCGTTTCCGCCGCCCCAAGTCTGTTCTTTAGTAGTCGCAACTGTTGCTTCCATAGAAAGTATAATTAATTTTAGTTTTTTGACTCGCCAAATTTACACAAATTATATCATGTAATAAAATAGAAAAATAAAAAGAGTAGCACCCACAAAACATCTACAAAGTGCCAAAAGATACCACCTAGCTCTAATCCAAGTGTTTCCGTGGAATTATAACGCTTTTTAAAATGATTATAAATAACAACTGAGAGGACTATAAAACCGGCAATTACATGAATAAAATGCGCAAATGAAATAACCATTACCAATGCTGCAGATACTACGCTTTCTTTTCCTGATAAATAAAGCCCCGCATCTCTTAATTGATAAAACCCTTCTATTTGATAAAATACAAATCCGAATCCGAGAAATAAAGCTAATATTAAAAATAATGTTGTACTTTTTCTGTTATCTTTTTGAATACTTTTTTTCGCTAAAATATAGGCGATGCTACTTAAAATAATTAGTACCGTACTTATATATAATGCTGAAGGCAATTCGAATGAGACCCAATCTTCTCGTTTACTACTTACAATATAAGCACTTGTTAAACCAATAAACATCATGGTCATACTCACCATTGAAATCCATAACATTGGTTTGGCTGATTTTTGCTTTGCAATTTTATACTCAGCATCTAAATTTCGTTTTTCCATTAGTGTAAGAATTTATCTACGACGTAAATTATTTGAATCAATGTTATATATAATACGCTAGACAACATTAATTGTCGTGCTATTTTATCCGTTTGATGTTTGTATAGTTTAATTGCATAATACAACATTAGTCCACCTAACAAAGCAATAATAACTGCTGTAATTGGATAAATCCAAAAATCTCCTGTTTGTTTTAGTACAGGAATAACAGAAACTACTATCATAACCGATGTATATAAAATAATTTGTTTTACCGCTCCTCTATCCTTTTTACCCATTGGTAACATGTTGAAACCTGCTTTTTTATATTCATCAAATTGCAACCAACCAATTGCCCAAAAATGTGGAAATTGCCA
>CAZUFO010000068.1:0-11869 GCA_964619615.1 uncultured Lutibacter sp.
ATAGATTTTTTGAGTTCATTTCTGCTCATTTGATGAAAAATTCCTGAGACGACAAATATTTTTCCTTTTAATTTATCCGTTTGCCCAATTAATGATTCTTTAGAAACTTCTAATTGGACTCCATAATTATACAACCGATCAATCAATTGCATATTTCCTAAATCATTAGAAAAATCGACGATACTTTGCGCAATCCGCTCGCCTATCTCATCTACTTGTGTCAAATCTTCAAAAGAAGCACTCATTAAACTACGCATCGACTTATAATGCTTTGCTATTTTTTTAGCAACGGTTTCACCTACAAATCGAATACCTAATCCAAACAATACCTTTTCAAAAGGAATCTCTTTTGATTTTTCGATTCCAACAATCATATTCTCAGCAGATTTTTCCGCCATCCGCTCTAAAGGAATAATTTGTTCTTTACGCAAATCATACAAATCAGCATAATTTTGAATTAACCCTTCATTAAAGAGTAATTCAACCGATTCAGATCCTAATCCATCAATATCTAATGCTTTTCTACTAATATAATGTTGAATCCGTCCAGTTATTTGAGTCGAACATCCATATTCATTCGGACAATAATGTTTTGCATCTCCTTCTTTTCTTTCTAATAAGGTATTACAATCTGGACAATTTGTAATGTATTCTGTAGGTTGAGAATCTATAGGGCGCTTCTTTAAATCAACCGCAATAACTTTTGGAATAATTTCTCCACCTTTTTCTACAAAAACGGTGTCATTTACTCTTATGTCTAACTTTTCAATTTGATCTGCATTGTGTAATGATGCGCGCTTTACAATAGTACCAGCCAACTGTACAGGCTCAAGATTTGCAACAGGCGTAATGGCTCCAGTTCGCCCAATTTGATATGTGATTTCATGTAACAATGTACTAACTTGTTCTGCTTTAAATTTATAAGCAATTGCCCAACGTGGTGCTTTTGCGGTGTAACCTAACTCATCTTGTAAATGCAAATCATTTACTTTAACAACAATACCATCTGTTTCGTAAGGCAAATTATGACGCTCTGTATCCCAATAATTTATATATTCAAAAACTTCATCAATATTATTGCACACCTTCACTGCTTTTGGAACTTTAAAACCTGCTTTTCGAGCATTTTCTAACGTTTCAAAATGCGATTGAAAAGGTAGTTTTTCACCAACAATATGATACAATAAACAATCTAAAGGACGCTTAGCAACTTCAGAACTATCTTGTAATTTCAAACTTCCGCTAGCGGTATTTCTAGGATTTCGGTAAGGTTCTTCACCAGATTCAACACGCTCTTTATTCATTTTATTAAAACCATCTAAAGGCAAAATAATTTCGCCTCGTATTTCAAATGAATCTATAAAATTACTTTGCAATACTAACGGAATAGACTTTATCGTTTTAATATTCATGGTAACATCATCACCTTGAAAACCATCACCTCGAGTTACTGCACTAACCAATTTTCCGTTTTGATAAGATAAATTTATGGATGCACCATCATACTTTAATTCACAAGTATATTCAAGCGCATCAACACCTGTATTTTTTTGCAATCTCTTTTCCCAATCCAATAAATCATCTTTAGAGTATGAATTATCTAAAGAATACATTCTGTTTTTATGAGTTACCGTTTCAAAATTTTTAGTAATACCACCTCCTACTCTTTGGGTTGGTGAAGAAGCATCTGCAAATTGCGGATATTGTTCCTCTAACGATTGCAATTCTTTTAGTTTAATATCAAAATCGTAATCAGAAATAGTAGTAGTATCCAACACATAATAATTATGATTATGTTGCCTTAATTCACCTCTTAAATCATTAATTCTTTGTTGAATTTCTTTACTCATACACAATAAAACTTAAATAATTAGGTGAACTTATTTAACGGTACCTGTTAAAAAACTTACACCTTTTCTTAATGGATTTCCTGAAGTTCTTCGCATCATTACTAATTGACCTGCATGCCAAACAGCATCTTCAATTGGGCCATTTAAATTGTTCCAAAAAGATTATTCACTTTGGATTCCCGTCGAAACGTGATTGACAATTTATACCTATTTATTTTGTCTCGCAGCTTTCTTTTGTTCACGCTCTAATTTACGTTGTGCTTTTGCTACATCTTTTTTAGCTTGCTTTTGCTCAGGAGTTAACACCAAGTCAACAATCTGACCAGCATAAAACAAACTATCTTTATTTATTGTAGTTACATCAACTTCTTGCTCATCGGCTAATTGTTGCGCATAGATATCAATTTCTTCTTGCGAAACCCAACCACCACCAAGTGATTTATATAAGTTGATATATGAGGTTAATAACTGTCGGTAGTTGTTAGAATATTGCAGCAATGCATCAAACTCTTGCCCTTGATTTTCTATCACCTCTAAATAACTTGTAACTCCCTGATAATAACGTTGACGAGATAAATAACTTGCATTACTAGCGGCTTTTACCATATTATCGTTTGCTTGTAACTCGTCTTTTAAAGTTGAAAGTTCTATCAATGAATTATCAACTTCTAGCAAGGCATTCAACACCGAAAATTCATAACTATACAATGCTTGTTTTGCTTTTTCCCGTTCAATTTCTACACGTGTTTTGTTCTTACCCCATTCAAATAATGGAGCCGTTAAACTACCCGCAGCACTCCAACCTAAACCATTAGAAATTAAATTATCTAAATCGTTACTTCCTAAACCAAGTAGCCCGGTTAAACTAATTGATGGAAACCGCAATGCCTGAGCAACACCAATATATGCATTTTGAGTTCTATAAATTTGAGCCGCTTGCATAATATCTGGTCTCCGCTGTAAAATAGCAGCTGGTATTCCGTTCGGAATAGAATCTGGCAACACATAGTCTGTTAGGCTTTTTAAAACTGGAATAGAATCTGGTGCTTTTCCTAATAATACACTCAAATTATGCTCAGCAAAAGCAATTTGCCTCGTAAATTGCGGTACAGAAACCTGCGTAATGGCTTTTTGAATCTGAGCCTGATTCACATCTATAATATGTGTGTATCCTTTATCAAACCTTGCTTGAATAATACTTAATGAACTATCTCTGAGCGCTAAAGTGCTTTCAGAAATTTCCAATCTTGCTTTAAAATCTAACAACTGAAAATAGTTTGTTGCAACTTCACTTATCAATGCAATTTCCAACGCTCTTTTACCATAAAATGAAGATAATAAATCTGCTTTGGCTGCTTCTGTTCCTCTTTTATATTTACCCCAAAAATCTAATTCCCAGTTAACGGTGGCTGCTGCACCAAATGAGTTAAAAGAATTACCCGAAGGAATATTTAATGGCATATTTGTACTTCCAGCACTTGCT
The DNA here is from genome assembly GCA_964619615.1 of uncultured Lutibacter sp. Classification (GTDB taxonomy): domain Bacteria; phylum Bacteroidota; class Bacteroidia; order Flavobacteriales; family Flavobacteriaceae; genus Urechidicola. The sequence goes on from CAZUFO010000068.1 coordinate 3,334, forward strand.
TGAACTCCAAATTTCGGACCTCTATCCGCATTATTAAAACTCACATTCGCTCTAGCTTGTTCTACTCTACTTGCTGCTATTAACAAGTTTTTATTTTGCCTAAGCGCAGTTACAATTAACGTATCTAAAGTTGGGTCGTTAAAAATCTCCCACCAACGTAAATTAATAATACTATCAGATACAGTTGCATACCTAAAAGCGGTATTGTTTTTCGTTTCAGGAGTTCTATAATTTGGCCCAACAGCACAAGATTGAAACAAGATTATTAAAACAACTACAGCAATATATATGTTATAATTCTTCTTCTTCATTTTTAACTATTTGATGATTCTAATTCTTCTAACTTTTCACGATCCCGTTTTTTTTCATAGCCAGCAATTTTGCCTATAAATACAAATAACATTGGATACATAAATACTCCTAAAAAAGTTGCTATCCCCATTCCGCCTAACAGCGCAACTCCCATAACTTTTCTAGATTCTGCACCAGATCCTGAGGCAACTACTAGTGGGAAAACTCCTAAAATAAAAGAGAATGCTGTCATTAATATTGGGCGAAATCTTGATCGTGCAGCTTTCATCGCTGCATCAAAAAGACTTAAACCATTTTTAAATTCATCGTTTGCAAATTCCACAATTAATATGGCGTTTTTTGCCGCCATTCCAATAAGCATCACAAAAGATACTTGGGCAAATATATTATTTTCAAATGTTGGGCTAATTAATCTCGCTACCCACAATGCAAATAATGCTCCAAAAATAGCAAAGGGTGTTCCTAGTAAAATTGCAAATGGTAGGGACCAGCTTTCATATTGAGCCGCTAAGATTAAAAATACAAAAATCAAGGAAAAAGAAAGAATCGTCATTAATGAACCTGATGCTTTTTCTTCTTGAAACGACATTGCATTCCACGAATAACTCATTTCTGAAGGCAACACCTCAGTCGCAACTTCTTTGAGTGCTTTTCGAGCATCATCAGACGTATATCCCTCTGCTGGCGTCCCGGTTATTTCTACAGAACGAAATAAATTAAAGCGGTTGGTATAATCTGGTCCTGAAATAGGTTTAACTGTTGCAATGGTTGCTAACGAAACCATATTGCCATCTCTATTTTTTATGAAAAATTTATTTATCCCAGATTCATCAACTCGGTATTCGGGTTCTGCCTGTATATAGGTTTTGTACAATCTCCCAAATCGGGTAAAGTCATTTACATAAGCGCCTCCCATAAATGCCCCAATAGTGGTATAGAGATCATTTAGTGACACTCCTAGTTTTAGCGCCTTTTCTTTATCTATATCCATAAGTCGTTGCGGAACCGTAGCCTGAAAAGTAGTTCCTGCCCTTCCAATTTCTGGACGTTCATTTGCTGCTTTTAAAAACTTCATGGTAACATCTGACAAATATTCAGGTGTATTCCCAGCCCTATCTTGAAGCATCATACTAAACCCAGACCCGCTTCCTAACCCTGGAATTGCTGGTGGTCCAAAAGCGAAGGCTTGTGCATCTTTTACGCCAAAATATAATTTTTTATTTATACTCGCAATGATTTCCGAAGCGGTACGATCTCTTTCAGACCAATCACGTAGCCCTACAAATAGAAATCCAGTATTAGAAGTCATTGCTCCAGATAAAATACTAAATCCTGTAAGTGTAGTAACATATTCGGCTTCGGGAATATCCATCAATATTTTCTCAATACTATTTGTAACAACATCCGTCCTTTGAAGAGAGGCCGCATTTGGTAATTGAACATTAACCATTATATACCCCATATCTTCTTCTGGAATAAATCCGCCAGGAACCAAACTTCCAAATATTCCCGCTCCCAGTGACATGATTACAATAAAAATAGCACTACGTTTTAATTTACGGGTAACAACACCTGTAAAACTCACATAAGCCTCTGTAGTTTTATCGACTCCTTTATTAAATTTTCCGAAAAACCAACCTAGCGGGCCTTTGTATGGTTTTGGTTCTTTTAATAGTAAAGAACACAATGCTGGACTTAATGTAAGTGCGTTAACAGATGAAACCAATACAGAAACAACAATGGTTATTGCAAATTGTTGATAAAGGAGACCTGTAATTCCTGCCATCATTGCAACTGGAATAAATACAGCAACCAAAACTAAAGTGGTTGCAATGATTGGAGCTGTTACTTTCGACATGGCTTCTAGAGTAGCCTCTTTAGCTTTCATCCCTTTGGCTATATTTACTTGTACGGCTTCTACAACAACAATGGCATCATCAACTACAATACCGATGGCTAACACCAGCCCTAGTAAGGATAAAACATTAATAGTAAATCCTAACATTGGGAAAAAGATAAACGCTCCAACCAAAGAAACTGGAATCGCAAGTGTAGGAATCAACGTTGCTCGCCAATCTTGAATAAAGATAAATACGACCAATATTACTAAAAGCAATGCAATAATTAAGGTTTCAATTATATCGTTAATACCTGCATCAATTGCTAAGGTAGTATCCATAGAAACGTCATACTTTACACTTTCCGGAAAACTTTTCGACAACTCATCCATCGTTGCTCTAATATCTTCTGCTAATTGCAAACCATTAGACCCTGGTGCTTGATATAATGCAATAGTTGCAGATGTACTACCATTTAATCGAGAAAGCATACTATAAGTTTCAACACCTAAATTGATAGTGGCAACATCTTTTAATTTTATTTGAGACCCATCACTTTGTGTTCTTACAACAATATTTCCAAAAGCTTCAGGAGAATTAAATCGCTCAGGCAATTTTACCGTATATGTAAATTCTGTTCCAGGAGGTGCAGGTTCAGCCCCAAACTTACCACCCGGAACAATTATATTTTGCTCATTAATGGCATTGATAATTTCTGGTACTGTTAAACTCAATTGCGCCAGTCGATCGGGCTTTATCCAAATACGCATGGAATAGTCTGATGCTCCAAGAACATCTACCCTACCAATTCCTTTGGTTCTTGCCAGTTGATCTTTAATATTGATTAAAGCATAATTACCTAAAAAATTCTGATCGTACCTACCGTCAGAAGTCAAAGTAATCAGCATTAACATACTTGGTAATGACTTTTGTGTTGTTACTCCTAACTTCGTTACTGCCGTTGGTAGTTTTGCCGAAGCCGCAGATACTTTATTTTGAGTTAATACGGTATTCATATCTGGATCCGTACCCACTTCAAAAGACACATCAATACTCATACTACCATCATTTGCGTTGGTAGATTTCATGTAAATCATGTTATCTACTCCATTGATTTGTTGTTCTAATGGAGTTGCGACAGATTCTTCTACATTAATTGCATTTGCTCCCGTATAATTTGCACGCACTTGTACAATTGGAGGAGTTAGATTAGGATATTGCTCAATGGGCAGTCCTATTAATGAAACGGTGCCTGCAATAACAATTATAATGGCAATAACCATAGCCACAATTGGGCGGTGTACAAAAAAATTTCCTTTATTCTCAGCCATATCTATTGTATATTAGTTTGACTTTTAAATTCGGCTACCTCAGGTATCACTTCCATTCCTGATTTTATTTTTTGAAGACCTTCAAAGACCACCTTATCTTTAGCATTTACCCCTTTTTTGATAATCCATAAATCTCCTATTTTTTCACCGACTTCTACTTGTTTGGTTTCTATCTTATTTTCAGAATTCACTATAAATACAGAATACAAACCTTGAAGTTCAGTAACACTTTTCTGTGGAACTAATATTGCTGCTTCTATATTTTTTACTTTTATTTTTACTCTTGCAAACTGACCTGGACGAATAAATCCATCGGGATTTGGAAATGTAGCTTGCAATAATATCGACCCTGTTTTTTCATCAATATTTCTATCAACAAAATCCATTTCTCCTTGATATTTATAAAGTGATCCGTCTGATAGAATCAATTCAAAACTGGGCTTATTAGTTCTTTTCGAGTTATTCATATACTCTCTTGCCATCAATAAATATTCATTTTCAGAAAGAAAAAATTGAACTCGAACTGTTTTAATATCTGAAACCGTATTTAATATAACTGGATTCGGGTCTTTACCCACAAACTCTCCTTCTCTTGCTAAAGTTCTTCCAATAACACCATTAATAGGCGAGTACAATTTGGCGTAACTCATATTTATATTAGCAATATTTAAATTTGCATTTGCAGCATCAAGTGAAGAAATAGCCGCATCTCTTTCAGCCTGTGCCATGTCTAAATCTCGTTTACTAACTGCATCAATTGCAGCCAAAGGCTTTACTCGTTGTAAATCACTTTCTTTTTGAGCCAACATTGTTTTTGCTTGCGCAACCATACTTTGCTCGGCTGCAACTTTTTCTCTAAATGGGTCTGGATCTATTGCATATAATAATTGCCCTTTCTTGACATTTGAACCTTCTTTAAAGTAAATTTTTTCTAAAAACCCTTCTACTCTTGCTCGTATAGGAATATCTCTTTCACCATAAATTTGCCCAACAAATTCTTTAAATATTGGTACGGATTTCGGCTTAACCTCGTACACTTTTATTGGTTGTGGCGGTATGACTTTAATTTCCTCTTTTTTACAAGAGAATACGAACACACAAACGAAGCATATAATTAAGTAGTTGCTTTTCATAGTTAAAACTTTTATTAGAGTATTTTTCATTAGACTATAAAAATAAAAAAAACCGAGCAATTAACTACTCGGTTTTAAATTTTTATTTCAAATCAGGTTTTAATAATAGGTAAATCGTTTCACTTTTGAAATATGTTTAGCCAACCTAATAACTTGATGACTGTAGCCATATTCATTATCATACCAAACATACAACACTACTGTTTTGCCATTTTTAGTAATAATGGTAGCATTGCTATCAAAAATTGCAGGAGCAGAAGACCCAACAATGTCAGAGGAAACCAATTCGTTATTTAAAGAATATTTTAACTGCTCAACCAAGTCCCCTTCTAAAGCGTATTTTTTCATGGTAGCATTAATTTCTTCAATGCTGGTGGCTTTTTCTAAGTTTAAATTCAATACCACTAAAGATCCGTTTGGAACTGGTACTCTAATTGCATTTGAAGTTAATTTACCTTCTAAAGACGGTATTGCTTTAGAAACTGCTTTTCCGGCACCTGTTTCTGTAATTACCATATTTAAGGCTGCTGCTCTACCTCTTCTATATTTACTGTGCATATTATCGACCAAATTTTGATCGTTTGTATATGCATGTATTGTTTCTAAATGTCCGCTAACCAGACCAAAACTATCTTCTATAACTTTTAAAATCGGCGCAATTGCGTTTGTTGTACAAGATGCTGCAGATACAATTGAAGTTTCATCTGGATTAACATTTAAGTGATTTACTCCATAAACTATATTCGGCACTCCTTTTCCTGGAGCAGTTAGTAATACTTTATTTACACCATTACATGCTAAATGTCTGCTCAATGCTTCTTTATCTCTAAAAACACCTGTATTGTCTATCACCAAAGCATCGTTAATACCATAAGTAGTATAGTCGATATCTTCTGGTTGATTTGCTGAAATCATTTTAACGGTAGTACCGTTAATAATTAATGCATTGTTTTTTGAATCAACTCGAACAATTCCTGAAAAATCTCCATGAATTGAATCGTATTTTAAAAGCGATGCTCTTTTTTCCAAAACAGCTTCGTCAACTTTACCTCTAGTTACGATTGCTCGTAATCTCATTTGTTGCCCATTTCCTGTTTTACTCATCAATTCTCTAGCAACCAATCTACCAATTCGTCCAAAACCATACAAAACAACATCTTTTGGTTTAATAGAATCTGTATTTTTTGCACCTTTCAGTTTAGAACTCAAAAACGCATAAATATTATCAGCATTTTCATCCGTTTGATATTCATAAACTAATTTACCTATATCTAATTTTGATGGTGGTAAATTTAATTGTTTTAGTGTTCTAACAATTTCAACGGAGTCGAAGATTGAAATAGGCTTTTGAACAAACTCTGTAGCGTACTCTAAAAGGTTTAAAATTTCGCTAACATTACGGTCTATTAATTGGTTTCTAAACAAGACTAATTCTATGGTTTCATCGTACCATAAATCACTTACAAGTTTAATAAACTCGATAGAAGCACGTCTTCTATCTGTTTGAAAAGCAAGCTCTTGTTCATAAGTTGTTACAGACATTTTATTGATTTTAAGGTTTGTGGTTTTTGCAAATATATACATACGAAAACGTTTTCGAACCCTTTTTTTTGAAATAAAAAACCCGATGTAAAAACATCGGATTTTCCTCTAATATTTGGATTGCTTTTCTTGTAACAAAAAAGCATTTTAATTAAATATATAGCGCTCAGTAATTCCTTTTTCGGTTAAAATCTCTAACACAATTCGTTGTTTATTAACAATAGTTTTCAAAGCATTATTTGCATCTTCAATATCATATATGTTTTTTCCATTAATACTTTTTAAAACCTGACCTTCTTTTAGTCCATATTGTGTTAATTCTTTGTTACTAATTTTTGCGATTTTCACTCCTTGATTTAATTCAAAACTTTTCGCTTCAGATTTAGTCAATTCTTCCAAACTCAATCCTAATTGATTGATAGCTGTGGTTGCATTTTTATACAATTTAACAGAAATCATCTCTTCTATTTCATTTCTGATGATGGTAAAATCAACCACATCATTTGGCCTTTTTGCTTTTAAAAATCCGCTTAAATCTGCAAAAGTTGCGATGGTAACATTATCTGCTCTTACAATAATATCATTGGTTAAAATTCCTGCTTTTGCAGCACCGCCTTCTGGCAATACATTTGTTATAATAACTCCTTCGGTGTTATCCACTTCAAAATCAGCATGATTTACTCCATTTAATTCCTGATAATTAATACCCATAAAAGCCCTTTGAACATTTCCAAATTCCATAATATCTTCAATTACTTTCTTTGCGATGTTTGAAGGCACCGCAAAAGAATATCCAATATATGAACCTGTAGTTGACGTAATCATAGTATTTATCCCTATTAATTCCCCTCGCGTATTTACCAAAGCACCTCCACTATTTCCCGAATTAACCACCGCATCTGTTTGAATATACGAGTCCGTTTGACCATTCCCCAACAGGTCTCTTCCTTTAGCACTAATAATTCCTGCGGTTACAGTAGCTGTTAAATTATATGGATTCCCAACAGCCAACACCCATTCTCCTACCTTTATATTATCTGAATCTCCAAAGGTTACATACGGCAAATTCTCTGCAGCAATTTTTATTAAAGCAATATCATTGGTTGTATCTGTTCCTATTAATTCTGCTTGATACGTTTTTTTATCATTCAATGTTATTTCAATTTCTGTTGCGTCCTTAATTACATGGTTGTTTGTAATTATATAACCATCCGAAGAAACAATAACACCGCTACCAATACCTATTTGAACGTGTTCTTTACCTCGGCTTCTACCATAAAATAATTCTTCAATAGGGTTTTTAGTAGTGTAAACTGACTTGTTCTTCACATGAACAACCGCATGTAACGTTTTTTCTGCAGCAGTTGTAAAATCAATAGTTTCAGCAGTAAAATTGGCTGTATTATAATTAGTGTATACATTTTTAAACTGTTGAGGTGTACTTTTTTCATAAACAACCTGAGGTGTTTCAATAAAATATTTATAGGCTGTTAATGTCATCGCTCCACCAATTGCTGATACCAATATTAAACTCAAAAATTTTTTCATATCTATATTATTTTAATAGTTAACACTCAAAATTAAAGTTTTATTGCCTTGATAAAAACAGATTAACGGAACTTTAACAGTTCATTATTAACTTAAAAAAATTGTATTTTTGCATTGATGAAAATCCATTTTTATAAATATCAAGGAACAGGAAACGATTTTGTGATGATAGACAATCGTGAAAATCAATTTCCAAAAGAGAATACCGAACTAATCAATAAATTTTGTGACCGGAGATTTGGTATTGGTGCGGATGGTTTGATCCTTCTTGAAAATGACGCAAATACCGATTTTAAAATGGTGTATTTTAATGCTGACGGAAATGAAGGAAGTATGTGTGGTAATGGTGGTAGATGTTTGGTTGCTTTTGCTAATTATTTAAATGTTATTAAAGAGTCTGCAACTTTTATGGCAGTTGATGGATTGCATCATGCAACTATAAAAACGGACATTATAAGCCTTCAAATGCAAGATGTTGAGACTATTGAAGCGTTCGATTCTCATATTTTCATGAATACTGGCTCACCTCATCACGTAGAATTTGTTGAAAACATTGAATATATATATATCAAGAAAAAAGGTAGTGAAATTAGAAATGGCGCCCCCTATTTTGAAGAAGGAACCAATGTGAATTTTGCTGAATTAATTAATGAAAATAGTATTAAAGTTAGAACTTATGAACGTGGCGTAGAAGATGAAACGCTAAGTTGCGGCACAGGTGTAACTGCTGTAGCTATTGCTGCACACTTTCAAGAAAAAATAAATAGCAATACGATACACATCAAAGCAATGGGTGGCGATTTAACTGTCAATTTTGAATCTAATAATGGTA
>CAZUFO010000069.1:0-11854 GCA_964619615.1 uncultured Lutibacter sp.
TTATTCTTTTTATAATCCATTTAATGATGGAAGCGTCATTTGGTAATGTTTTTGGAGCTATAACGCTAACTAATCTACCATTTTCATCGACAAGATATTTTTGAAAATTCCATTTCACTTTAGAATCTTCTAATCCATTTCTGCTTTTTTGAGTCAAAAACTGATATACTTCATGCATATCTTTCCCTTTTACAGATATTTTATTCATCATTGGAAAAGTAACACCGTAATTTTCTTGACAAAAGGAAGCAATCTCTTCATTAGTCCCAGGTTCTTGTCTTAAAAAATTGTTTGCCGGAAAACCTATAATAACAAAATCCTCCTCTTTATAAGTCTCATACAAAGACTGTAACTCCTTATATTGCGGAGTTAAACCACATTTAGAAGCTGTGTTAACAATCATAATTTTTTTACCGGTTAATGTAGAAAAATCAAATTCATTACCATAAAGGTCGTTTACTTTAAATTGATAAATAGTTTCTGTATTCATAGTAGCGGCTATTTTAGAATTGATAATTATTGCTTCTTTTTTTTGTTTATTACAACCATAAACAATTAAAGATACACAACATATTAAAAATATTTTTTTCATTTTAAGTATTAAATTTAATAAATAGACTGCAAATTACAAAAAACAAAAATCAACTGTCAAAATTATTTTTATTAACTATCTTCGCTTTATGATAAAAGCGGTTATTCTTGGTTATGGAAATGTTGGAAGTCACATTGCAACTGCATTTTTAAAAAATAAAAGCATAGATCTAGTCCAAGTTTTTAATAGAAATATTGATAAAATTCAGCATTTAAAAAACAAACTTAATATTACCAATAATAGCAATGAATTACTTGATGCCGACTTATATATTATTGCTATTTCTGATGATGCTATTTCTGAATTTTCTAAATCACTAAATCTATCTGATAAATTAGTTATTCACACTTCAGGTAGTGTTAAAATGAATGCATTAAACTCTAATCGCTGTGGTGTCTTTTATCCGTTACAGACTTTTTCAAAAAACAAAGAGGTAGGTTTTAAACAAATCCCTATTTGTATTGAAGCAAACAATGACAAAGATTTAGTGCTATTAGAAACACTGGCTTCAAGCATTTCAGATAAAGTATATTTATTAGATTCAGAAAAAAGAATGAAAATGCATCTTTCGGCAGTATTTGTAAATAATTTCGTTAACCATTTGTATTACTTAGGAAGTGAAATTTGTAAAGAAAATGAAGTTTCTTTTGAAATTTTAAAACCACTAATACTAGAAACTGCTGAGAAAATAAAAACACTTTCTCCGCTTGATGCTCAGACGGGACCTGCAAAACGGAATGATCTTCTAACTATTGAAAAACAATTAAAAGTGTTAAGCGAAAACGAAACAATTATCTATAAAAACCTTACGCAATCAATAATAAAAACATACACAACTTAATCATGAAAAAAAGTTATAAAGAAATAATGCCACAAATTAAAGCCTTCATTTTTGATGTTGATGGTGTGTTAACAGACGGAACTGTAACTATTTATAAAAATGGTGAAATGGTGCGTCATATGAATATTAAAGATGGATATGCTCTAAAAACCGCCGTTGATGCTGGTTATAATGTATGCATTATTTCGGGCGGAACTAATGAAGGGGTTCGATTACGATTACAAGGCTTAGGTATTAAAGATATTTACCTTGGTGCTCACAACAAGATTGAGCAATATCAAGAATTTCTCAACAAATATGATTTAACACCTGAGAATATATTGTATATGGGAGATGATATTCCAGATTATCCCGTTATGAAATTGGTTGGATTATCTTGTTGTCCAAAAGACGCTGCTTCAGAAATTCAACAAATATCACATTATGTTTCACAAAAAAAAGGAGGAAAAGGTTGTGTCCGAGATGTTATTGAGCAAGTTTTAAAGGTACAAGGTAAATGGGATGGAAAATTTGATGCAAAATACGATTAGCACCTTTTAAATCAACCGCTTTTATCTAATGCCTTTCCTAGTTTTATCATAATTACTATTCACGCATAACATTTATAAACAACTGACTATCAGAATAATAAAATTAAATAAGAACTTTGGGCATCGTAGTAAAAAAGTAATCCTAAACTTATTTCACAAAATTTATTATCTTTGTTAAAGAACAAACTACTACAATGAATCCCAAAATATATAGCATAATTACTGGTACAGGAAGTTATATTCCAAAGCGCGTCATAAAAAATAAGGATTTTTTAAATCATACATTTTATGAAAGGAAAGATGTACCTATTCAAAAAACAAATCAAGAAATAATTGATAAGTTTGAAGAAATTACTACAATTACTGAACGTAGATATGTTACTGATGATTTAAAAACTTCTGATATTGCTTTTTTCGCTGCTGAAGAAGCGATCAAGTCTGCTAATATTGACAAAGAAGAATTGGATTATATAATAGTTGCACATAATTTTGGTGATACAACTGTTAACAACAAACAAGTAGATATTGTTCCAAGTTTAGCGTCTAGAGTAAAATATAAACTCAAAATAAAAAACCCAAATACAGTTGCTTATGATCTTCCTTTTGGATGCCCTGGCTGGGTTCAAGGTGTAATTCAAGCAGATTATTTTATAAAATCTGGTGATGCCAAAAAAATATTAATTATTGGAGCAGAAGTGCTTTCTAGAATTTCTGACCCACATGATCGTGATTGTATGATTTATGCAGATGGTGCTGGTGCTGTAATTTTAGAAGGAAAACAAAGCAACACTCCAATTGGTGTTTTAACTCATAGAACACGTTCCGACACCTATTTTCATTCAGAGATGCTTTTTATGGGTGAATCTTATAAAAAAGATAAGTCCACTGAAAATGAATTGTACATGAAAATGAATGGACGAAGATTGTATCAATATGCATTAGAAACAGTACCACAAACGGTGAAAGAGTGTTTAGATAAAATTGGAATTCATCCAAAAGAGATTAAAAAACTGTTGATTCATCAAGCAAACGGCAAAATGGATGATGCCATTTTAGAACGTTTATTCAAATTATACGAACTCGACACGATTCCTGAAGATATTATGCCAATGTCAATTTCTAAATTAGGAAATTCTTCAGTAGCAACCATTCCAACATTATTAGATTTAATTTTAAAAGGAAATTTAAAGCCTCATAAAATTGAAAGCGGAGATCATCTAATTTTTGCGTCTGTGGGCGCTGGTATGAATATCAACACATTTATTTATAAGGTATAATTAATTTTTCTTTTCTAACATTGGTACAAAGCGGAAATCGCCAAATTCATGTTTTTCAAATTCTTTTTCTGATTTACGGATAAATAATGTCATAACCTGAGAATCTGTTCCAACCGGAATTACCAACCTACCTCCTATTTTCAACTGACTCAATAATGGTTTTGGCACCAATGGTGCGCCGGCTGTTACTATAATTCCATCAAAAGGTGCTTTTTCCAACAATCCTTTATATCCATCACCAAAAATTAATGCCTTAGTATTGTAATTCAATTTTGGTAAAAACAATTTTGTTTTTTTATATAACTCTAACTGCCTTTCTATAGAATACACTTTAGATTTTAACTCTAATAAAACAGCTGTTTGATAGCCAGAACCTGTACCAATTTCCAATACTTTATCACCTTGCTTTAATTTAAGTAATTCTGTTTGAAAAGCCACCGTATAAGGTTGAGAAATTGTTTGATTCGCAGCAATAGGAAAAGCTTTATCTTGATATGCAAAATCTTCAAAACTAGAATCCATAAATAAATGTCGCGGAATTTTTTGCATAACTGCAAGCACGTTTTTATCTTTTATTCCTTTATCAATTAACACCTTAACTAACCTATTACGGAGTCCTTGATGCTTAAGAGTATCTTTCAATTTGTTAAAATTTGGAGGGTTAAAAATAATCAATTACCAACAAAAAATTCTTATTTTTGATGAAAACAAAAAATATGTTGAAAGTGGGCGTATTAGGTGCTGGTCACCTAGGAAAAATACATTTAAAATTATTAAATCAATCTTCGAAATATAAATTAATTGGGTTTTATGATCCTATTAAAGAAAATGCTGAAAAGGTTTCTAAAGAATTTGGTTATACCGTTTTTGATACGATAGCAGATTTAATTTCAGCAGTTGATGTTGTTGATATTGTAACACCTACGCTATCACATTTTGATTGTGCAAAAGATGCCATAAAGGCTGGTAAACATGTGTTTATAGAAAAACCAATCACAAAAACCGTTGAAGAAGCCCAAGCGATCAGAATACTTGCAAGTCAGCACCATGTTACAGGTCAAGTTGGGCATGTTGAGCGATTTAACCCTGCTTTTACTGCAGTACGTGATATGATTAGCAATCCTATGTTTATTGAATGCCATAGATTAGCAGAGTTCAATCCTAGAGGAACAGATGTACCGGTTGTGTTAGATTTAATGATTCATGACATTGATATTATATTAAGTGTTGTTGATTCAACCGTAAAAAATGTGCATGCCAGTGGTGTCTCAGTTATTTCAGATACTCCTGATATTGCAAATGCTCGAATTGAATTTCATAATGGTTGTGTTGCAAATTTAACTGCCAGTCGAATCTCACTTAAAAACATGCGTAAAACACGCTTTTTTCAAAAAGACGCGTACATTTCTGTAGATTTTTTAGAAAAGAAAAGTGAAGTAGTTAAAATGAAAGATGTTCCTGAAAACCCAGATGAATTTGCCATGATTCTACAAAATGCGGAAGGAGTGAAAAAGCAAATTTATTTTGAAAACCCAAAAATTGAAAATAACAATGCAATTTTAGACGAATTGGAAACTTTTGCAGATGCTATTATTAATGAAACTAGACCAATTGTTACCTTAAATGATGGAACCAAAGCATTAAAAATTGCTCAGCAAATAATTGACTGTTTTTAATAACCATTCAAAAATTAAAGAATTGAACAATTAAAAGGTTAAACTATAATAACATGAAAAATATTGCAGTAATTGGAGCAGGAACCATGGGGAATGGTATTGCACATACATTCGCTCAAAGTGGCTGTAAAGTCAATTTAATTGATGTTTCTGAACAAGCATTAAAAAAAGCAATCGCTACCATTGGTAAAAATTTAGATCGATTAATAGCAAAAGAGAAAATTTCTGAAAAAGATAAAGCAACAACAATATCAAACATTAGCATTTATACATCAATAAAAGAAGGCGTAAATAATGTTGATTTAGTTGTAGAAGCAGCAACTGAAAATATGCAATTGAAACTTTCAATTTTTAAAGAGATGGATGCAAATTGCTCGGAACATACAATTTTAGCAACCAATACCTCCTCCATTTCAATTACACAAATTGCAGCGGTTACTAATAGACCCGAAAAAGTGATAGGGATGCATTTTATGAATCCTGTACCAATTATGAAATTGGTGGAGATAATTAGAGGTTATAACACTTCAGATGAAGTTACAAATACCATTATGGAATTGTCTAAAAACTTAGGTAAATCACCCGTTGAAGTAAATGACTACCCTGGCTTTGTAGCAAATAGAATTTTAATGCCAATGTTAAATGAATCTATCGAAACTTTGTATAACGGTGTTGCTGGAGTTACAGAAATTGATACAGTAATGAAATTAGGCATGGCGCATCCAATGGGTCCATTACAATTAGCGGATTTTATTGGGCTAGATATTTGTTTATCAATCTTAAATGTAATGCATGATGGCTTTAAGAATCCGAAATATGCACCTTGCCCGTTATTAGTAAACATGGTAAATGCTGGTAAATTGGGCGTGAAATCTGGTGAAGGCTTTTATGATTATGCTGAAAACAGGAAAGCTGAAAAAGTTTCGAAACAGTTTTCTTAACCTCACACATTTTAAAAATTAAAAAAGCCCAAACAAAGTTTGGGCTTTTTCTCAGGTAAAAAAAATTACTAACTAAACTTTTAATTATCTTCTTCTTCCTTTTCTTTCTCTGCTTTCTTATTCCAAATTTTTATTTCATCATCGGCAGTTATACCTGAAATTATTTCAACATTTTCTCCGTCAGAAATTCCTAATTCAATATCACGTTTTTCAAACTCCTGCTCCCCTATTTTCACTTCTACATAAGGTTTCTCTGTTTTTTTATCAAACTGCATTACTGCTTCTCTTATAGAAAGAACACTATCTTTTTGTTCTAAAATAATTTCAGCATTTGCACTATACCCTGCGCGCAAAAAATAATTTTCCTCTAACGATAAATCTGCCTTAATCGTGAACTGGACCGTTCCGTTTTCCTCTGTTCCTTTAGGTGCAATAAAGTTTAATTTTGCAGGGAACTTAGCATCATCAATTGCTCCAATAACAATCTCTAAATCAGTGTTTATTTTTATTTTCCCTACTTCTGCCTCATCTACTTTTCCTTCAAAAATCATTTTTGTCATATCAGCAACAGATGCAATTGTTGTACCCGCATTAAAGCCACCAGGTTGAATTACTTGATCTCCTTCTTCGATTGGAATTTCCAAAATCATACCAGAAGCCGTGGCTCTAATATTTGTATTTGCAGAACCTCCAGAACCTGCAGAGCCTTTTTTAATAATTTGGTAATTGTTTTGGGCATTCCTCAAATTTTGTTTTGCTTGATTATAAGCCAACTCAGCAGTCTCAAACTCTTGACGTGCAATTACGCCTTTTTCAAACAAGGTTTTATTTCTATCGTAACTTATTTTTGAATTACTTACGCTTAGTTGCAAATTGCTGACATTCCCTCTTGCGCTGGTTAAGTTTTGTTCATTGGGAACAACACGTACTGTAGCAATTAAATCTCCTTTCTGAACTATATCACCCTCTTCCAAGAAAATTTTATCAATAATTCCTGAAATTTGAGGTTTAATTTCAACTTCTTCTAACGGTATTACTTTACCTGTAGCCACGGTTTTTTTAACAATGTTTGCCTTAAATGGTTTTTCTGTATCAAAAGTAACAACAGATTTAGTATTCATTTTTCCGAACCATACCAACACAGCAATCAATGCTATTCCAATAATTGAAAATATAATTGTTTTTTTCATCTTTACTAATTTATTCTATTTGGTTTAATATTATTTGTTGATTTTTTAATAACTATTTATTATTCTTCTCGTAATGCTTCAATAGGTCTAATACTTACTGCTCGCTGCGCTGGAATCATCCCAATCAAAGAGCCGAAAATAACCAAAGCCGCTACTGCACCTAGTGCAATAGGGATATCTACTGTTGGGTTTGTAAACGGAAAACTATCTGAATCTTTTGTTAGGTGATTGATTATCATCAGTACTGAGCCAGCAAATATAATTCCCAATGACCCAGCAATAGTTGTTAAGAATACAGATTCTAAAACTATTTGACCTCTAATTTTACTAGGTGTAGCACCTATTGCCCTACGTATACCTATCTCTTTTGTTCTTTCTTTTACTGTAATTAATAAAATACTACCAATCGCAATTACTCCTGCTATAAGTGTAGAAATTCCAACAAACCAAGTTAAAAACTTAATCCCTTTCAAAAAGCCCATCACTTTACCAATCATTTCTCCCATATTGGCAGATCCAAAAGCTCTTTCATCATCTGGGTGCACATTGTGTCTTGATTTTAATATATCTTTTACTTGTTTTTCAACTTTAACAATATCTGCATCTTTATACCCTGCAATAACCATCCAATGAATTTCATCACCTAAGTTATGCATTTTTCGAAATGTTGTAAACGGAACATATATAGAATTATCGCCTTCAAAAAAAGAACTCGAATTCTCTTTATAAACACCAACTACTTGGAAAAAACTTTTGCTTATTTCAATAAAACTTCCTACAATTTTTTCGTCCTTTTCATATAATTCATCCACAATTTGTTCACCTATTATACAAACTTTTTTGGTTTCATTAATATCTGTAACATTAATAAATCGACCTTCTAACAACTTTACTTTGCTTACTTTATCAATTATAGGGTAATCACCAAAAACTTTATATTGCTTAGAGTTTGTACTACGTTTAACTTGGGCCTGTGAACCTCCAAATATACCCTGTGCAGTTCTTGGGGCAACAAACTCAATTTCAGGAATTTGTTTAAGTATAGCATCCAAATCTTGTATTTTTAACCGAATCCGTTTCCCTCTTTGGAATCCATTATTTGGTATTGAAGTTTGTTGACCCCATAGAAAAATACTATTAGTAGCCATATTACTAAATTCCTTATCAAATCCGTTTTCCATACCTCGGGCAGCACCTAACAATGTGATAAATAAGAATATCCCCCACAACACTCCAATAATAGTAATTGCTGTACGTAATTTACTTTTTCTGATAGAACCAAAAATTTCTTGCCAAGAGTCTTTATCGAAAATAAATTTCATTTGTTATTTATATTTATTAACTATCTGCTAATGCTACAACAGGTCTTATTTTTGCTGCTCTTTTTGCAGGTATATACCCTGCAATTGCGCCAACAATAATTAATATAATTGTTGCTATTACTATTGTCCCAGTATCTACCTGTGGATTTGTTATAAAATAATCTTCCAAATCAGGGCCAATACTGTTTAATGTAAATATTGCTAATAGTATACCTACATAACCCGAAAGAGTTGTTATAAAAATTGATTCTTGTAATATTAAGCCTACAATTGCACTTGGTTTTGCACCCAAAGCTTTTCTTATTCCCAATTCTTTAGTACGTTCTTTTACAACAAAAACCATAATGTTACCAATGGCGATGGCACCAGCAAATAACGTTCCTATACCAATCCATAGCACAACTAACTGAAGCATACTGGCAAAATTATTCATATCTTCAGCTTGTTCAAATTGTGACCGTACTCTTACGCCTCCAAAATCGTCTTTAGAAATAAAATGCTTTTCTTTTAAGGTATTCTTAATATTGTTAGCCAATTTTCTTGCGCCAGCTATTCCTATATCTAATTTATAAGTTATCACAATCTGGTCTATATCTTTTGTTCCTTTAAAAATTGATTGAAATGTAGAGATAGGTGCATAAATATTTCTCTCTTCACGATCTCCTCCTTCATCTTTAAAAACACCTATAACTTTATGCATTATCCCGTTTAAATTCAAGAATTTACCTATTGGCTTTTCATTTTTAAATAAATCTTCAGCCACCAATCTTCCTATAACAATATACCTTGTTTTATTAATTATATCGTTCTCATCAATATATCGTCCAGAGGTAATAATTGTCTTTTCTAAGTATTGATGATCTGGATGTACAGACCTTACCGTATAAGTACCAGACTCTTTATTGTTCCTTGCCGTAACACCTCTATAAAATCTTGCTGAATAATACTCAATTTTATTTCCGTATTTCTGAAGTATTAACTCCAAATCTTCATTTTTAAATCTAATTCTACGATCCTCTTTAAACCCTTTATATGCTTTTGTAGTGTATCCTGGGCGTATAAAAATTATATTTTGAGCATCATCAACAAACATGGCGTCAAATGTATTTTTAAGACCATTACCCATTCCAAATAAGACTGTAAAAATGTATATTCCCAATGCAACAGTAAAACCACCCAATACGGTTCTTAGTTTATTATTTCTGATTGATTCAAATATTTCTATCCAGCGATCTATATCAAACATAACTTAAGCGGTAACTTTTTTAATTACTTTTTCATCACTAATTATCACACCGTCTTTTAACCTTACTATCCTATTGGTCTGTTCGGCAACTTCTTCTTCGTGAGTAATCACAAAAACGGTCATTCCTTCTCTATTAATTTCTTTTAATAGTTCCATTACTGAATCTGAAGTTGTAGAATCCAAGGCTCCTGTTGGCTCATCAGCCAAAACAACTTTTGGCTTAGTAACCAGTGCACGTGCAATTGCAACACGTTGTTTTTGCCCGCCAGACAGTTCACCAGGATGATGATTCGCCCAATCTTTTAACCCTACTTTATCCAAGTAGTCCATGGCTATTATTTGACGTTCCTTTCTATGAACTCCCTTATAATATAAAGGCAAAGCGACATTTTCAAGTGCGGTTTTATAACTTATTAAATTAAACGATTGAAATACAAATCCTAAAAATTTATTTCTAAGAATTGCCGCTTTTTTCTCATCTAATTTTTCAATAAGTTGTCCGTTTAAGTAATATTCTCCTTCATCATGTTCATCTAAAAGTCCAACAATGTTTAGCAACGTTGATTTCCCTGAACCAGACGAACCCATAATAGAAACAAATTCCCCTTCTTTTATGTGCAAGTCTAATCCTTTAAGCACATGTAGAGACTCTTTACCCATTGGATAAGATTTGTGTACGTTTTTTAGTTGAATCATTTGTTTAGTTATTTTGAACGAAATTAATACACTAATAAAAAACAGCGTATTAATATTTTGTTAAAAGACAAATCTAAATTGATTTTGTAACTTTATAGTGTGAAAAACATCCCACATCAACCGCTACTCTTTTTTGATGGTGTTTGCAATTTATGCAATAGTTCCGTCAATTTTATTATTAAGTATGACGATCATCAACATTTTAAATTCGCTTCTTTACAATCAGACGCCACTAAACAGCTTTTGTTACAGTTTGATAAAAATAATTCGGAATTAGATTCAATAATTTTAATTCAGAATAATAAAGTTTACTCAAAATCATCAGCAATATTAAGGGTTGCTAAAAATTTGGGAGGCCTAACTTCATTTGCTATTATTTTTTGGGTCTTTCCAAAACCAATTAGAGATTGGGTGTACGATTTTATAGCAAAGAATAGGTATAAATGGTTTGGAAAAAGAGATAGTTGTATGATTCCAACTAAAGAATTGAAAAGTAGATTTATTGACTAATCTATCCTTTTAAGAGGTGTTTATTTTTCAATTGGAAATTCAGTTAAACTACCCCATTCTGTCCACGAGCCATCATAAACGGATGTATTTTCGATTCCTACAATCTCAGCACCTAACGCTAATATGCAGGCAGTAATGCCTGAACCGCATGAAAAAATTAATTGTTTGTTTTTAAATTCAGAAAATATTTCAACTAATTCTTTTGATGATTTCATTTTAACACCATCTAACAAACTGGGATATGGTAAAATTTTAGAATTCGGAATATGACCAGAACGCAAACCTTCTCTTGGTTCTGGTTTTGTTCCAGTAAAGCGATCATAAGAACGAGCATCCAATACTAGTATTTTTTCATCACTAATTGAATTTAATACTTTATTATGGTTATGAATCATTCCATGTGTAAAATTCGACTTAAAGTTTCCTTTATTAAAATCAGTAGCATGTTCTTTTTGGGTTGGGTAACCCAAACCTATCCAATTTGGCAAACCACCATCTAATACTGCTATATTTTCAAAACCCATCGTTTTAAACATCCACCAAACTCGCGCAGATGAATAATACCCGTACTGGTCATACACAATAATTAGGCTATCGTTATTTACTCCTAACTCTTGTGCTTTTTGCTCAAATAATTTAGCAGATAACATTGTGTTTGGAAATGGAGCAGATACATCAGAAAAAACAGTTTTAATATCTAAAAATCGAGCGTTTTGAATACACCCACTCTTTGTAACTATATTCTTATCAACGGCTTTTATTATAGTTGCATCAACTACAATTAAATCTGGGTGGCTTAAATTTTTATTTAACCAAACAACTGATACTATTGGCGAATTAATTTTAAGTGTTTTCTTCAACTTTTACAATATTAAAGGACGAAAAAAACCTTCCTCTTTATATCTTATTTGTCTTCATAATTATCATCCCAATTCTTTACTTTGGGTTCTCCTAATTTACCAACAGATTTTGCAACTAACATAGATACTGCAGCGTCTCCTGTTACATTCACTACGGTTCTACACATATCCAA
>CAZUFO010000070.1:0-11830 GCA_964619615.1 uncultured Lutibacter sp.
CTGTAGCCATATTCAAATATATAAAATAATTACGACTTTTAAAAATTAAATTGGTATAAAAATATCTATGGAGATTAATCTGTTGTTTTGCTTTATTGTTTGACACATGTTTTTTTATTTAACGCCCTTAAATAGTTTGCGCTTTCTTCTTCAATACAAATTAACCTTCTCAAATAGCACTTAAAATTATTTTTCTGATATTCTTAATACAGTTTCTATTAAAAAAATAAAGGTCAAAGACAAATTGTCTTTGACCTTTAAGAGTCTTATAGCGTTATTGCTATTTAGCCATTTAGTATAATAGTTAATAAAAAACTACAGAGAATTATTTTTTCACTTTTAATGTTTAGCGCAGCTATATAACAATCTTATTTTATAACAAGTTTTTTTATCACAACACCACCATCATCTAAAACAAATTTCACCAAATACAATCCTTTTGAAGTTTTAGGTAAATTTATTGTGCGTTCGTTTTTCGCATTATCGCTTTATAAATTTATAACTTGATGATTTGTTATTTAAGAAACGTATAAAGTATACTCCGTTTGATAAATTAGATATATCTAATTTATGATTATTTGAAATCGCAACCTCTTTAACTATTTGGCCATTTAGATTGACTATTTGAATTTCTTCTCTGTCTAATTCTTTTAAATGAATTGTAATAAAGTCTAATGCTGGATTTGGATAAATTAAGAGATCTTTATCATACGAAAAATCTCCAACGTTAAGAGCGTTTAAAGATATAGTTTGTGATAAATTATTATATCCAGTTGTTGATTCCCAAGTATTTATATTTGCAAACTTAATACTATAATCAGAATTTGTTGTCAATAGTGATTCATTATCAGGCATCCAAAGGTAGAGTTGAAAAGTACCGAATATTCCTAAATTGAAATTTTGTGTAATCGATGTAGACATTCCCCAAGTTCTAATATCTGTGTTGATTAATTCTGTTACAATTGTATTTGTAGCAGTGTTCTTTATTACTAAATACACATTTCGTTGCTTAAAAGGTCTTGCAAAACCAACATTAGATATGTTTAAGGTTAAATCAAAATTTGTATTGTTTGACGTTATTGTCGATGAATTTAAAACAAATCTGTAGCCTAATTTTTTTATAATCTCTTCATAATCATTTGACCCAATTACTTGATTCCAAAAAGGGATGTAGTAATCTCGATTGATTGTTGTCCAATTTGTCAAATCTAATTCATTTAATGCATTAGCACTTGTAGTTCTAAAGCCACTATTACAAGGATTTAACCCATTAGTTTCACCAGTCATAGGTAAATATTTAGTTTCATTTGATATGTAATTATAATCTGCTGTGCCGACAGGGTTCTGACATTCATTAGGTGTGGAATAAGTGCCTTGATCACCATAGTTATTTAGGAAGGCGTCATTAAAGAAACCGATTCTAGCATTTGCTGTATTTTGATAAGCTGTTTGTTCTGTAAGTTGAGTAGTTCCATACATAGTAGTTTTAATACCTGCGTATCTAACTTGAATAGGGATTTCTATAGGTGTTGCTGCTAACATAGCATCCACTACCTCTTTACGATTTAGCCATTGAGCGGTAGAGATATTACCAGCAGTACCAAATTCTGTAGAATTTGTATAGTACCATTCTCCCCAAGTGCCTATAAAACCTGCTTGGTGAGAAAAAATGACATCCTTGTTGGTATTTAATATGGGAGATAGTTGAGAAATGTGTAAAAGTATTTGATTTTTAGTAGGCTGTTGAGCTGTTGTTCCTTGAGTATCTGAATATGAGAACCTTACAATTATTTTAAGACCAGCTGTTCTAACATTGTCAAAATCATTTTGAATATTATTTAAAAATATTGTACTTATATCTGAATTCAGAAAAGCATCTAAAAGAAAATAACGATATACAACGGTAATTTTATCTGTGCCTGTTTTCCAACTACTTAATGTAGCAACAGAAAGGTTGTTAGACCCTGAAATTGTTGCATAATTATTAGATGTTATAGAATATTTTTGTAGACCTCTTTCGGGGTTTGCTATAATATTGTTTGATGGTTCATAGATTACAATCTGTCCAAATAAGAATGTTTGACTAATTAAAAAAAGAAGTAATGTAAGAGGTTTTCTCATATGGATATTTTAAATTTCATATTATTCTGAGGGTCAATATCAAGCGCAAGAAGTTGATATATCTAGTATTATAATATAGAAATACAATTTGGAAAATTAGTAAAGGTAACCTAACCAATCAGATATTAATATCTAATTAATTGGTCTCAAATGTAGTTAAAACTATGCACTTTAGTGCATTTCTCTTTAGCTTCTAAAAATTTTCATCTTTGTTGTATGTCAGGACAACGCACAAATGGCGATACAGTTTCAAGATTAACAGTTCATATTGTATGGGGTACAAAATATAGATATTCAGTTTTGCAAGGAGATATTCAAAAGAGTTGACGTAAGTTATTGATACAAATTTGTGATGCAGAAGATATTGTAATCTTAAAAGGAGTTGTTTCCAAAGACCATATTCATATTGAATATAGACTTTCACAAGACATTAGTGCAATTTTAAAACTAGTTTGTTTCAAAAGTAGCATAATTTTTAAATATTCTCAAAACAATCTTATTCTTGTTGATAATAGTATTTCAATTACTAAGTTTGTAGATTAATTAATAGTTTGATGAAAAAACTTAACGAATTTATTTGGGAAACGCATGGCATTCATGCCGGAACGGAACAAGATCATGTAAAACATGGAATTGATAGATTAGAAGATATTGTTGATAAGGCTATCGAAGCAAACCACCCAAGTATTACCTTTGTTATTCATTCACCTCGATTGACTCGCTTCCGGTACATTGCTGAAAGAAATACCAATGTGAAATTTATTCGCGGAAATCAATCCTATTTAAATTACCCTAAAAGAATAGCCAATCTCCGTAAAAAATATGAAGGTAAAATTAACATCAAATATGGTGTTGAATTAGAATGGATGGGTGACGATTTAGGTTTGCAGTGGAGTAGATCTAAAATATTTCAGGCTGAAGACGCAGATTATGTAATTGGCTCTGTTCATTTTGCTCCTGAAGGATTGCCGTATGACGGCTCTAAAGAAGAAGCAGAAGAATTATTAAAATTGCGTGGAAGTTTAGAGGCCTATTGGGATGGTTATTTTAATGAAATGATCCAAATGATTGAATGTTTTGGTAGTATGATTCAAATAATTGGTCACATAGATTTGCCAAAACTAAATGTTGATATGCCAGAGGCGTTGGTAAATTTTGAAACAAGTTCACATCCGTTGGCGAATAAATTTAGAACGCTTTTAGAAATAATTGCGGATAGAAACCTTTCGTTAGATGTTAATATGGCGGGTAAATTTAAAGGAGTTGGCGTGTATCCAATTCAAAATATATTAAGACGTGCCCATGAACTTCAAATTCCTGTTTGTGTTGGAACAGATACACATCATGTTCGGTATTATGGCGTAAACTTTAAAGAAAGTTTAGCATATATTCAAGAAGCAGGTTATGAGGATTATGTAAGTTATTCAAAACTAATTCCTGAAAAACGAACCATTTTTGACAACCATGAGTTGAAAGTGAAATATACCGTATTAAATAAAGGAATAGAACTACTCAATCAACGATTAAATAATTCTCAAAGAAAAATTATTCCAGATTTTTCTTTTGGCGGATCCTATTCTGAATTTTTAAAAATATATCAAAATTCAACAGGAATGGGCGATTATAATGCTATTCGAATACGGAGTTCAGATAAATCAATAACTGTGACTAATGAAACACCAAAGGCATCAAATGATAAAGTTAACGGGTTGTTTTCTGAGCATTTAGATAATCCGGGTGTAATCTCATCATTATTTAACACATTAGCTTCCGAAGGAATAAACGTTGAAACTGCACGATTAAAGTCCAATAACGACGGAACAGCAGTAGCATTCTTATCACTAGAAAATGATAATGGAAATGTAAAAAATGCCATAGATTTTATAAATGGAACAGATGCAGGGTTATTTAAGAATTTAACCTATAAAGAAAATGCTGTTTTACCTAATTATTATAGAAAAGGTGTTTATTTATTGGAGGTTGATGGTGTGGAACTAAAATTAGCGTTGAGCAAAAAAGTAATTATTACAAAACACAATAACGCACCTGGAGTTTTATTAATTTTGCTATCGGCATTAACTTCTAAAAACATCAATATTGTAGATTTTAGATTAGGCAAACTAAATAAAGTGGGTTATTCTGCCTTGGCTGTTGAAGGCGATAGCGTTACAATCAATAATTTGTTATCTAAATTAGGAAAACAATATTACGAAGCAGATTTAATTGAGTTTCATAGCATGTAATTTATTGAATCAAACTATTCCTTATAAAACAATAATCGCAACTTTAATTGGTTGCGATTTTTTTTGTTTTTATATTTGAACAATACCATAATAACCCCAAAATATTTTAAATGGATACTTTTCTTTACTTTTTTAAACAAGGCTTTTTTCATGTGTTAGATTGGAACGCCTATGACCACATACTATTCTTAATCGTTTTATTAGTAGCCTATTCTTTTAACGATTGGGTTAAAACAGTTTATTTAATTACCTTATTTACAGTCGGGCATACATTAACCTTACTTTTATCAACCTATAATATCATTAGTGTAAATTCTAATTATGTAGAATTTTTAATTCCGCTTACAATTTTAATCTTCGCTATATATAAAGTTTTTACAGCAGGAAAAACATCAAAAGGAGGTAAATTTAATTTGAGTATGCTATTTGCATTATTTTTTGGATTGATCCATGGTTTGGGTTTTGCAAACGGTTTCGAACGAATTGTTGGTAGTAATAATAAATTTATTTCATTATTAGAATTTAGTTTAGGAATTGAAGCGGCACAATTTGTAGGTGTTTTAGTAATATTATTTGTTGGATTTATTTTTCAAACTGTTTTTAGGTTTTCAAAACGAGATTGGACCTTAGTAATTTCCTCCATTGTTATTGGTTTAGTAATTCCAATGTTAATTGCGAATAAAATTTGGTAAAATTTTAACACCGAATTGCTTAATTCTCGTTAATTTCGTGAGATTAAAAAAATAAATGAATAAGAAGCAAAAAAAATACGATAATGCATATATGAGAATGGCCTTAGAATGGGCTAAATTATCTCATTGCGAACGCAAACAAGTAGGCGCTTTAATTGTTAAAAAACGCATGATTATTTCTGACGGATTTAATGGTGCACCCACAGGTTTTGACAATAACTGCGAAGATGATGATGGTAGCACAAAATGGCATGTGTTACACGCAGAAGCAAACGCAATTTTAAAAGTTGCAAGTTCCACCCAATCAAGTAAGGGCGCAACTTTATATATTACTTTATCTCCTTGTAAAGAATGTAGTAAGTTAATACACCAATCAGAAATAAAAAGAGTCGTATATCATAAGGCCTATAAAGACGATGCTGGATTGAAATTTTTAGAAAAAGCAGGCATAGAATTAACCCATTTAAACAATTTGAATGAAGAATAGTAATACCGTTCCTATTTATCTTGGATTGGCAGTAGCCGTAGGAATTATGTTGGGTAGTTTTTTGAATTTTAATGATAAAGCAGGCTCAGTTTTTGGAAAAAGTGCAGAGGAATCGAAAATAAAAAGATTGATCAATTATATTCAATACGATTATGTCGATGAGGTAGATACTGATGCATTATTAGATGGAGCCATCAACCAAATTGTTAGCGAATTAGATCCGCACTCTGTATATTTTACACGTGAAGAACTGCAACGAGAAACGGAAGAATTACAGGGTAATTTTGTTGGAATTGGAGTGCAATTTAGAGTTTTTAAAGATTCGGTAGTTGTTGTAAAAGTCTTAAAAGACGGGCCAAGTGAGAAAATAGGATTACAAGCGGGAGATCGAATTTTAATGGCAAATAGCGACTCTCTTTCTGGCGTAAATATAAATAATAATGGCGTTATGTCAATTCTGAAAGGAGAACCAAACACCAATGTTGATTTATCAATCTATCGTCGTTCGAGTAATGAAAAATTAAATTTTTCATTAACAAGAGGAGAAGTACCAATTAAAAGTGTGACTTCGCATTATATGATTAACGACCAGACCGGATATATAAAACTAGATAGATTCGCAATGACTTCTTATGATGAGTTTAAAAAAGCACTTGATGATTTAATCAATCAGGGAATGAAAACATTGATTTTTGATTTACGAGACAATGGTGGAGGCTTAATGAATATTGCCAATCAAATTGTGGATGAATTTTTAGAAGACAACAAGCTAATTGTTTTTATAAAAAATAAAAAAGGAGATATTGATGAAGATTTTGCAACGTCAAAAGGTGTTTTTGAAAATGGAAAAGTTTATATTTTAATAAACGAAAACTCTGCTTCTGCAAGCGAAATTGTTGCAGGAGCATTGCAAGACAACGACAAAGGAACCATTATCGGTCGTCGTTCATTTGGTAAAGGATTAGTACAACAAACTATGGGGTTGGGTGATGGATCTGCCATTCGCTTAACAACCGCTAGATATTATACACCAACAGGTCGCTCTATTCAAAAGCCCTATAATTTAAGCGAGAGCGAAGAATATTACGAAAATTTTCACCATCGATATGATAATGGAGAACTGGTTTCTGCAGATAACATAAAAGTAAATGACTCCTTAAAATATACAACTCCGAAAGGAAAAATCGTGTATGGCGGTGGCGGTATTGTTCCAGATATTTTCGTTGGAATAGATACCACACAGTTTATTCAAAATAAATATATTGCTAAAATTAACAATTTTGCTTTTGAATATGTAGATAATAATAGAGCGAAATATAAGGAGCTAACTATAGATCAATTTATTTCTAATTTTGATGCTAATGAAGAAATATTGAATGACTATTTAAATCAATTAGATTTAAATTTACCAGTTTCTCCGCTAGTTAAAAAGAATATTCAAGAGTATTTAAAAGCGAGTTTTGCTCAAAATATTTTTGATGATAATGGTTTCTATCAAGTAATTCAAAAAGACGATTTGATGATAGAAAAAGTAAAAGAGTTGGAAAATTCCAATTAATGATTGTATTTTCGAATTGAATTATGACTTCAAACAAAAAAATATACTTTGCTTCTGATCAACATTTTGGAGCGCCAACTTATGAAGAAAGCCTTCCGAGAGAACAAAAATTTGTACGCTGG
This sequence comes from uncultured Lutibacter sp., assembly GCA_964619615.1. Classification (GTDB taxonomy): domain Bacteria; phylum Bacteroidota; class Bacteroidia; order Flavobacteriales; family Flavobacteriaceae; genus Urechidicola. The sequence goes on from CAZUFO010000070.1 coordinate 7,224, forward strand.
TTAGATATTATTAAAAAAGATGCAGAAGCCATTTTTTTATTAGGCGATTTATTCGATTTTTGGTTTGAATACAAAAAAGTAGTTCCAAAAGGATTTGTTAGAGTTCTTGGGAAATTAGCAGAAATTAGAGATAGCGGAATCCCTATTTATTTCTTTGTCGGCAATCATGATTTATGGATGACTGATTACTTTGAAAAAGAATTAAATATACCCGTTTTTCATCAACCAAAAGAATTTACATTTAATAACAAAACGCTTCTTATTGGGCACGGAGATGGTTTAGGACCTGGAGATAAAGGCTATAAAAGAATGAAAAAGGTATTTACCAATACATTTTCCAAATGGTTATTTCGTTGGTTACATCCTGATATTGGCGTTCGTTTAGCGCAATATTTATCGGTAAAAAACAAATTAATTTCTGGGGAAGAAGACGTTTTGTTTTTAGGTGAAGATCAAGAATGGTTAGTGCAATATGCAAAACGAAAGTTAGCATCTAAACATTACGATTATTTCTTGTTCGGACATCGCCATTTACCAATGGAAATAAAAGTTGCCGAAAACTCAACATATATTAATACTGGAGATTGGATTACACACTTCACCTATGCCGAGTTTAACGGAAGTGATTTATCGCTTCTAACTTTTAAAGAATAAGCTTTTCTTATAGAAATATTTAACCAATTTTTAACAGCAAACAAAAAATATATTATGCTACTTGCATCACTCAATAAAGCATAGTAAATTCACGCCTTAATATTATTAAAATGATAGAAGACAATAACGGTACAGTTGACATTAGAGCTATAAATGAAAAAATTGAAAAAGAGAGCGCTTTTGTTGATTTGTTAACCATGGAAATGAATAAAGTAATTATTGGTCAAAAACATATGATTGAACGATTGCTGATTGGTTTATTAGGAAACGGACATATTTTGTTAGAGGGTGTACCAGGTTTGGCAAAAACATTAGCAATTAATACGTTGTCAAAAGCAGTGCAAGGCGATTTTAGTCGTGTTCAGTTTACACCAGATTTGTTGCCTGCTGATGTTGTTGGAACCATGATTTACAATATGAAAGACAATGAATTCACTATAAAAAAAGGACCAATATTTGCAAATTTTGTATTGGCAGATGAGATCAATCGTGCGCCTGCTAAAGTACAATCAGCGTTGCTTGAAGCGATGCAGGAACGCCAGATAACGATTGGCGATACTACTTTTAAATTAGATGAACCATTTTTAGTAATGGCAACACAAAACCCGATTGAGCAAGAAGGAACGTATCCGTTACCAGAAGCGCAGATTGACCGTTTTATGTTGAAAGTTGTAATAAAATACCCTAAAATAAACGATGAGCAATTAATTATGCGTCAAAACCTTTCTGGTGGATTTGAGAAAGTAAACGCTGTGGTTTCTTTAGATCAAATTAAAAGAGCTCGTGAGGCTGTGAAAGAAGTTTACATGGATGAGAAAATAGAAAAATATATTTTAGATATTATTTTCGCAACTCGTTATCCAGAAAAATACAATTTAGGAGATTTGCAAAACCTAATTAGTTTTGGAGCATCACCAAGAGGGAGTATTAATTTAGCAATGGCTGCAAAATGTTATGCATTTATTAAGCGAAGAGGATATGTAATTCCAGAAGATGTTCGTGCAGTTGTGCATGATGTTTTACGTCATAGAATAGGACTTACTTATGAAGCCGAAGCAGAAAATGTAACTTCAGAAGACATTATTAACAAAATTGTAAACGAGGTAGAAGTACCATAAAAATGTTTAATCGTTTTTTGTTTAACTGTTTATGGTTAAGTAGAATTCACAATTACACGATTTAACAACTCAACAAATTAACAGTTTTGGATACAAAGGAATTACTAAAAAAAGTACGGAAAATTGAGATTAAGACACGCCGGTTGTCTGATCATATATTTTCAGGCGAATACCACAGTTCGTTTAAGGGACGAGGTATGACTTTTTCTGAAGTACGACAGTATCAATATGGAGATGATGTTAGAGCAATTGATTGGAATGTAACTGCGCGTTATAATGAAACTCATATTAAAGTTTTTGAAGAAGAACGCGAATTGACAATGATGTTGATGGTAGATATCAGCGGGTCAGAACTTTTTGGAACTACACAACAATTTAAACGAGATACCATTACTGAAATAGCTGCCACTTTGGCTTTTTCAGCAATTCAAAATAATGATAAAGTTGGATTATTATTATTTTCTGATGCGATAGAATTATTTATTCCGCCTAAGAAAGGAAAGAGTCATGTTTTGCGAATTATTCGCGAATTAATTGAGTTTAAACCAAAAAGTAACAGGACAGATATTGGCGAAGCATTGAAGTTCTTGTCTAATGTAATGAAGAAAAAAGCCATTGTTTTTGTGTTGTCAGATTTTATGGATGATGACTATTACCACACACTAAAAATTATTGGAAATAAACATGATGTAACCGGAGTTAGAGTGTTTGATAAACATGATGCTGAAATCCCAAATCTTGGAATGTTACCAGTAAAAGACGCCGAAAGCGGGAATGTATTGTTGGTAAATACGATGTCTAAAAAGGTTAGAACAAGTTATACTGCACACTATTTAAAATCTGTTGATTATTTCGAAAAATCATTTAGCAGAAGTGGTTCTGGTACAATCAGTACTCGTGTTGATGAAAGTTATGTGAAAAAATTATTGGGTTATTTTAAACAAAAAGGAGCAAGATAGTTTGAAGAAATATATAATTTATATAACGTTTTTTATTAGCGCAATTGGGTTGGCACAAAATCCAGTTGAAATGGTTGTTGATACTACTAGTATTAGAATTGGAGAACAAATAGAGTATCAATTATCGGTTGATAATACAAAAACCGTTTTATTTCCGAAGTTGATTCTAGATAGTTTAAAACAGGTGGAGATTGTTGAAGAATTACCAATAGATACTACTGAAACTAAGTTTATAAAAAAATATCTATTAACCAGTTTTGATAGTGGGAGTTATGTTATTCCACGTCAACTGATTTTAATCAATAATAAAAAATACAAGACTGATTCGGTATTAATAAATGTTTCAACCGTAAAAGTAGATACGTTAAAACAAAAATTATTTCCCATTAAAGCAGTTAAAAATCAACCCATCATTTTTGACGATTATAAAAATTACCTGTGGATTGCCTTGGCTATTTTAGCGCTGATAATTGCCATTATTTTATATTTCGTTTTACGAAAAAAGAAAGAAGAAATTCCGATAGAGGATAGAATTCCGCCTTATGATATGGCAATGCAACGTCTAGGGAAATTAGATAAAAAGCAATTGTGGCAACAAGACAAAATTAAACTGTATTATATTGAGTTAACCGATATTATTAGAACATATATTGAACGAGAAATGAAGATACCAGCATTGGAATCTACTACTGATGAGTTAATAGAAACCATTAAAGATTTCAATAAAATTAAAACACTCGATTTACCTAAGAAAACGATAAAAAATTTAGAAAAGTTATTACAAGAAGCCGATTTGGTAAAGTTTGCAAAACACAAACCAGTTGCGCATGAAATTGAAGGGCATCGAGTAAATACGGAATCTATTATAAATAATTTAAAGCCAAAACCAGAAGAGAAAGAAGATGAAGTTGTGGAATAACATAGAATTTACAAATCCTGAATTTTTATGGTTGCTTTTGATAGTGCCATTATTAATATTGTGGTATTTCTTAGCGCGCAAAAAAGATAGTGCCACACTTACATTATCTAACACTGCTGCTTTTTTAAAACCATCATTATTGGTGCAATTTAAACCCGTATTAAATGTATTGCGCTTGTTGGCAGTTTCTGCTCTAATAATTGCTTTGGCAAGACCTAGAATAACTACTGTAAGTACAAAAATTAGCACCAATAAAGGAATTGATATCGTAATGGCAATTGATGTTTCGGCAAGTATGTTGGCACAAGATTTAAAACCTAATCGATTAGAAGCGTTGAAAAAAGTTGCTACTAATTTTGTGAATCAACGTCCAAATGACCGTATTGGAATTGTAATTTATGCGGGTGAAAGTTTTACGAAAACTCCGATTACAAGTGATAAAAGAATCGTAAAAAAAACAATACATGATATTCAATGGGGTCAGTTAGAAGGAGGAACTGCAATAGGAATGGGATTGGGTTCTGCTGTTAATAGATTAAAAGAAAGCAAAGCAAAAAGTAAGGTTATTATTTTATTGACAGATGGTGTAAATAATTCGGGGTTTGTAGACCCGAAAACAGCAACAGAACTAGCAAAAGAACTAGGAATAAAAGTATATACTATTGGAATTGGAACTAAAGGAACAGCAAAATCACCAGTATATAGAGACGGAAACGGAAAACTAGTTTTTCAAAATGTGCCAGTCGAAATAGATGAAGACTTATTAAAATATATTGCTGAAGAAACAGAAGGAAAATATTTTAGAGCAACAGATAATAAAAAACTGAGAGCAATTTATAATGAAATTAATAAATTAGAAAAAACAGAAATAGAAGAGTTTAAATATTACAATTACGACGAAAAATACCGATTATTTGTAATGCTGGCAGGGCTGTTTTTGGCATTAGAAATGATATT
>CAZUFO010000071.1:0-11338 GCA_964619615.1 uncultured Lutibacter sp.
AATTGCTTTTGTTGGTCAAAACGGACAAGGAAAATCTACCTTGGCAAAAATGATGGTTGGAGAAATTCCTTTTGAAGGTCATTTAAAGTTAGGTCATAATGTAGAGATTGGATATTTTGCTCAAAATCAATCAGAACATTTACCGCCAGAAAAGACTGTTTTACAAATTATGGAAGATGCAGCAACAGATTCTAACAGAGCAAGAGTTAGAGATATGTTAGGATCATTTTTATTTGGTGGCGACGCTGCAGATAAAAAAGCAAAAGTACTTTCTGGAGGAGAGCGTAACCGTTTAGCACTATGTAAATTATTATTGGCGCCATTTAATGTGTTGATAATGGATGAGCCAACAAATCACTTAGATATGGCTTCTAAAAACGTATTGAAAAAAGCCTTAAAAAACTTTGATGGAACATTAATTGTAGTGTCGCATGATAGAGATTTTTTACAAGGCTTAACAGATACTGTGTACGGGTTTAAAGATAAGGTCATCAAAGAATATTTAGGTGATATTGATTATTTCTTAGCGCAACATAAGATGGAGAATTTGCGAGAAGCAGAAAAAAGAACCAAGATTGTTGTTGAAAAAAAGAAAACAGATTATAATTCCAAACAAGATAGACAAACAGAGAAGGAACAAAAGAAGTTGCAGAATAAATTATCTAAAATAGAGGCTAAAATTTCTAGTTTAGAAAAGAATATTATTGAGTTGGACGCTCAAATTGCTGATGATTTTGAATCGGTTTCTGCCAATCCAGGTTTTTATTCTAATTATCAAGCTAAAAAAGATGAATTGGATGAGTTGATGGAAAACTGGTCGGAGTTAGATGATTTGGTGAATGTGTAATGTGTAAAAGTTTAATAGTTCTTGTCATTCCTGCGAAGGCAGGAATCCAAAACTAAAATACGGTCTAGATTCCTGCCTTCGCAGGAATGACAAAATCACTAAATGAAGGATTCACTCAACACAAAAAATAGCATACTACAAAAAATTCAATTTTCTGAAATTGAAAAGTTTGATGTTTCGTTAACTATAAAAAGAGAAGATTTAATTCACCCAGAAATATCGGGGAATAAATTCCGAAAATTAAAATACAACATTCTACAAGCGAAAAAAGACGGAAAGCATACCTTGCTTACTTTTGGTGGTGCTTTTTCCAATCATATTGCTGCAGTTGCATCCGTAGGAAAATTAAATAATTTTAAAACAATTGGAATAATTAGAGGTGATGAATTAGGGTTAGATTTAGAGAAAACCTTAAAAAATAATTCCACTTTAAAATATGCTCATGAGTGCGGAATGACTTTTAAATTTGTGTCTAGAAGGAATTATCGAGATAAAACATCAGCGCAATTTATTCAACAGTTAAAAGAAGAATTAGGAGAATTTTATTTAATTCCCGAAGGTGGTACAAATCAATTGGCTATAAAAGGTTGCGAAGAAATTCTTTGTTCTGAAACTTCACAGTTTGATGTAATTTGTGTTGCAGTCGGAACTGGAGGAACCATTTCAGGTTTAATTAATTCGGCTAAAAATCATCAAAAAATAATAGGTTTTCCTGCTTTGAAAGGCGATTTTTTGTCTGATGAAATTCTAAAATACTCAATTTCAGAAAAATGGTTATTAACTAGTGAATATCATTTTGGAGGTTATGCCAAAACATCCGATGAATTGATTAAGTTTATCAATAAATTTAAAGAAGAAACAAATATTCCTTTAGACCCAATTTATACAGGTAAAATGATGTTCGGTTTAATTGATTTAATCAAAAAAGAATACTTTGAAAAAGGGACAAAAATTTTAGCAATTCATACGGGTGGACTTCAAGGAATTGACAGCATGAATGTAACTTTAAGAAAAAAAATAGTTTAATAATAAGATAAGCACACAACCTCCATAATGAAATTTAGAATTTTAACAATCTTTATCGTATCTCTTTTATTGGTTAACTGTAGTTCAAAAAAACGCGTTGTAAAATCAGAAACGAAGCAACCATCCGCTAAAAAAGAAATAGTTGTTACACCATCAACCAAAGTTGAACCTTCAAAAAAACCTAAAACATATTCCGATTCTAAACTAGCCTATATAGATAAGTATAGTAAAATTGCGATGCGAGAAATGCGTATTTATAAAATACCTGCAAGTATAACATTAGCGCAAGGAATTTTAGAGTCTGGAAGTGGACAAAGTGAGTTGACTAAAAGATCTAACAATCATTTCGGAATTAAATGCCACAAAGGTTGGGAAGGCGGGAAAACCTACCATGATGATGATGAAAAAGGGGAGTGTTTTAGAGTGTATAAACATGCAGAAGCATCCTTTAAAGACCATTCCTTATTTTTAGCAGAAAGAACACGATATCAAGATTTATTCAGATTAAAAATTACCGATTATAAAGGCTGGGCAAAAGGACTTCAGAAAGCAGGTTATGCAACGGATAAAGCGTATCCGCAGAAATTAATTAAGATTATTGAGCGTTATAAATTATATAATTATGATGACAAAGTTTTAGGAAAAAAATCGCGAAGGAAAGATAAGAAGAAATTTGAAACACCTCCTAATTCAATTACCGTTGTTAAAGGAGATACGTTATATTCTATATCCAAAAGGTATGGAATTACTGTTAATCAGCTAAAATCGATTAATGGTTTAGACAGTAATGAAATTTCTATTGGGCAGAAATTGTTTGTAGAGAAATAACCTTTTTTTGTTTAAACGTCATTCGGAACTTGTTTTAAAATCTCATTAAGATTGGTTTAAAATTAAAAAAGAGCATCAAATTGATGCTCTTTTTGTAAAATTAATCTTTTTGCTGTTTAGATTCTTTACGATGTTTTTTCATTTTATTCATTCTATGCTTGCTGATTTTTTTCCATTTTTCAAATTGCTCTTCATTTAAAATAGTTTTCATTTCTTTTTGAATTGCAATTTTTTTATCAAGAATTTGATTCTTCATTTCAAAACGATCCTTTCCCATGGTTTGTTTGTTTTCTTTTCTCTCCGCTTTCATGGCTTTCATTTCTTCCGCGGTTTTTTTGCTTAAAGCAAAAACTTTTGCTTGTTGCGCCTCATTCAACTCTAAATCTAACGTCAATTGCTTAGTTCTTAAGGTCGCCATTTGTTCAGGTGTTAAATCGTTTCCTTTATGTGAGCGTTCCCCTTGTGCTTGAGTGTTTAAGACGATAAATGCGATTAATACGAATACTACTTTTTTCATAATTGTTTGTTTTATAATTTGTTTGCTCCTTTGACTTCATATATTTAAAAAGGTTTAACTTTGACATATTAATTTTAAAATAAACATATTTAAAGATGAATAAAATAACCATTATAATACTGGCTTTGTTGATTGTTTCGTGCAAGTCTAAAGACGAATCAAGAAAACCAATAAAACAAGTTACCGTTGAAGAAACCACTTCAGAAATGCAGAAAAACTTGAATAAGTATGTAACTGTAAAATTAACTTCAGATCTTAGTTTGTTAACAGAAAACGAACGTAAGATGTTGCCGCTTTTAATTTCAGCAGCAGACAAAATGAATGACTTATTTTGGTACGAATCTCATGGTGATAAAGAAGGATTGTTAAATTCTATTGAAGATAAAGATACTAAAGAGTTTGTAATTATTAATTATGGTCCTTGGGACAGATTAAACGGAAATAAATCTTTTATTGAAGGGATTTCTGATAAACCATTGGGTGCAAATTTCTATCCGAAAGATATGACAAAAGAGGAGTTCGAGAGTTCAGAATTTGAACATAAAGGAAGTCTTTATACCTTTGTTAGAAGAGATGAAAATGGTAATTTGTATGCTATTCCGTATCACAAACAATTCGAAAAAGAAGTAAAGGAAGTTTCTGATTTACTATTGGAAGCATCTAAGTTAGCAGATAATGCTGGATTGAAAAAGTATTTAGAATTGCGTTCTCAAGCTTTATTAAATGATGAATACCAAGCGAGTGATTTAGCCTGGATGGATATGAAAACGAATACGTTAGATATTGTTATTGGTCCAATTGAAACGTACGAAGATCATATTTATGGTAATAAGGCTGCGCATGAAGGTTATGTATTGATTAAAGATCAAGCTTGGAGTAAAAAGTTAGCAAAGTTTAGTGCGTATTTACCTGAACTTCAAAAAGGTTTGCCAGTTGAAGACAAATACAAACAAGAAGTGCCCGGAACTGATTCTGATTTGAATGCTTATGATGTTGTATTTTATGCAGGAGATTGTAATGCAGGAAGTAAAACGATTGCAATTAATTTACCAAATGATGAAGAAGTACAATTACAAAAAGGAACACGTCGCTTGCAATTGAAAAATGCGATGCAAGCTAAATTTGAAAAAATATTAGTTCCTATTTCTGAAATGTTAATTGATGAAAGTCAACGTAAACATATTACGTTTGATGCTTTTTTTGCAAATACTATGTTTCATGAAGTAGCACATGGTTTAGGAATTAAAAACACGATTAACGGAAAAGGAACAGTTCGAAATTCATTAAAAGAACACGCAAGTGCTTTAGAAGAAGGGAAAGCCGATATTCTAGGTATATATATGATTCAACAATTAACTAACAAAGGCGAATTAACAGCCGATTTTAAAGATAATATGGTCACTTTTATGGCGGGTATTTTTCGTTCTGTACGCTTCGGAGCATCTTCGGCACACGGAAAAGCAAATATGATTCGTTTTAATTTCTTTAAAGAAAAAGGAGCGTTTACAAGAAGTGATGATGGAACGTTTAAAGTCAATTTTGATCAAATGGAAGTTGCCATGAAAGAAATGTCTAATCTAATTTTAACATTACAAGGTAATGGAGATTATGATGGTGTTGCAAAATTGGTTGCTGAAAAAGGAATTATTTCTGAAGCTTTACAAGCAGATTTAGATCGATTGGGTGCAGCAGGAATCCCTGTTGATGTTGTGTTTGAGCAAGGCGTTAAAACTTTAGGTTTATAAAAGCAAAATTTATTATAACTAAAAAATCCCAAGATTAACTCTTGGGATTTTTTGTTTAGGTAAACGTTATAATTTTTCTAGAATAATTTTCATCTCTTGTTGCAATTCCAGCGCTTTTTCTTGTGCTTTAGTAACAAAGTTTTCATTGTTTCCTGCATAAATAATTCCTCTTGATGAATTAATAAGTAAACCAACATCATTATTCAGACCGTATTTGCAAACATCTTGTAAATTACCGCCTTGAGCGCCAACGCCAGGAACCAATAAAAAGTGATTGGGTACAATTTTACGAATCTCTTTAAAATATTCAGCCTTAGTTGCGCCAACTACAAACATTAGTTGATCGCTGTTTTTCCAAGTTAAAGCAGTTTTTAAAACCTCTTTATATAATTGCTGTTCTCCAACTTTTAATCCTTGAAAATCCAATCCGCCTTTATTGGAAGTCAATGCTAATAAAATGGTAAATTTATCTTCAAATGCTAAAAAAGGTTCCACAGAATCACTTCCCATATATGGAGCAACAGTAACAGAATCAAAATTTAAATCTTTAAAAAATGCTTTTGCATACATGGTAGAAGTGTTCCCAATATCACCACGTTTTGCATCAGCAATGGTAAAAATTTCAGGATAGTTTTCATTCAAATAATTAATAGTCTTCTCTAAAGAAATCCACCCTTTTATTCCATACGCTTCATAAAAAGCAGTGTTTGGTTTGTAGGCAACTGTTAAATGGTGTGTTGCATCAATAATCCGTTTGTTAAATTCAAAGATTGGGTCTTCAAACGCTAATAAAAATTTTGGAATCTTGGTTAAATCAACATCCAAACCAATACATAAAAATGATTTTTTAAGTTTGATTTGTTCAATGAGGTCTTGTTTCGTCATTTTCTTGCATTAATGCGATTGCAAATGTAATCATTTTACATAGTTTAACTTATCTTTGCAAAACAAACACAACTAATAAAATTAAACTTAATGAGAACAAAAATCGTAGCAGGAAATTGGAAGATGAATAATGATTTAGCAGCGTCTAAAGAATTAGTAAATGAATTGAATAGCCAACTTAAAGGAATTACATTAGACAATACACGCGTAATTGTAGCGCCAACATTTGTAAATTTATCAGCAGTTGTAAATGAAACGTCAGATTCAGCAATAGAAGTAGCAGCGCAAAATATGCATCAAGCAGACAGTGGTGCTTTTACAGGAGAAATTTCGGGAAGTATGTTGACTTCTATTGGAATTGAAAATGTGATTCTTGGTCATTCAGAACGTAGAGCGTATTTTGGTGAAGATGATGCTTTATTGACAGAAAAAGTGAATGCAGCGTTAAAAAACAACTTAGAAATCATTTTTTGTTTCGGTGAGGAATTACAAGATCGTAAGTCAGATAATCATTTTAATGTAGTTGGGTCTCAGTTGAAAAATGGAATTTTTCATATTGAAGCATCTGCATGGAAAAATGTTGTTTTGGCATACGAACCTGTTTGGGCAATTGGTACTGGCGAAACTGCAAGTGCAGATCAGGCGCAAGAAATGCATGCGTTTATCCGTAATTTAGTTTCAGAAAACTTTGGAAGTGAAATTGCTGATAATGTATCCATTTTATATGGTGGTTCTGTAAAGCCAGCAAATGCAGAAGAAATTTTTTCAAAACAAGATGTTGATGGTGGATTGATTGGTGGAGCAGCATTGAGTGCAAATGATTTTATGGGGATTATAAAAGCAATCTAATATTATTATTCTCACCTTGATGAAATTGTTTTTATTGAAGTGAGAATCTCTTAATTAACAATTCAACAAATAAACAGTTCAACATTTCATGATTTACATTTCATATAATTTTACGGTTACGCCAAAAGAACCCGCATCAGAAATCTTAATTGCCGAACTCGGTTATGCAGGATTCGAAAGTTTTGTAGATACTGCTGATGGATTTATTGGGTACATTCAAAAAGAGGAATGGAATGAAAATGTTCTTGACACCATTTTTGTGTTAAATAATAATGAGTTTCAAATTTCTTATACGATCGAGGAAATTGCACAAGTTAATTGGAATAAAGAGTGGGAAAAGAATTTTAATCCAATTCAAGTAGATAATCTGGTAAGTATTAGAGCGCCATTTCACGACAACCCAAATTTGGAATACGACATTGTAATTGAGCCAAAAATGAGTTTCGGAACTGGGCATCATGAAACAACCCACATGATGGTTCAGCAATTGAACAAGCTGGATTTAAAAGGAAAGAAAACCCTAGATATGGGTTGCGGAACTGGAATTTTAGCAATTTTTGCTGAACTGAAAGGCGCACAACCAATCGATGCAATTGATATTGATAATTGGTGTTATTTAAATTCTATTGAAAATGTTGAACGCAATAAATGTACGCATATCTCAGTTTATGAAGGAGATGTATCTTTATTGAAAGACAAAAAGTATGATGTAATCATTGCAAATATCAACAGAAATATTTTGTTGAACGATATAAAATCATATACAAATTGTTTAAATGAGAATGGAATATTGTTGTTAAGCGGATTTTATAAGGAAGACATTTCTATTATCGAAAATGAAATTTCAACATATAATTTGAAGATAGATTTGGTTATTGAACGAAATAATTGGGTGTCTTTAAAATGTATATACTAAAATGAGTAGTAAAGAAAAAATACAGGAAGAAGTTGATGTGTTAGAACAAGAAACGCACAAATATGAAATCGTTTTGCATAATGATGACGTAAATACATTCGACCATGTAATAGAATCTTTAATAGATCTTTGCGAACACACTTCAGAGCAAGCAGAACAATGTGCAGTTTTCGTTCATTATAAAGGAAAGTGTACTGTAAAAACTGGCGAATATGACTACTTAAAACCGCGCTGTTCAAAATTACTTTCATTAGGTCTTTCCGCTGAAATCGTTTAGATTTTTAACAATTCTTTTTTAACATAATATTTTAACTTTTTTATTTTGGATACTATAAATTTACTCGTCTTAAAAACGGCAAAAATTAGTATTAATAAATAATTTTAAATGATGAATAAAGTTTTATCTCTCGCTGCACTTTTTATTGCAGGAATGAGTTTTGCTCAAACACCTAATGTAACAACTGTGCAAAACGAAACAGCAATGAAATATGCTGAGACTATTACCATTGAAGATATGAAAGAAGATCTTACAATTTTGGCATCCGATGCTTTGGAAGGTCGTGAGACTGGAAAAAGAGGACAAAAAATGGCAGCAGCTTATATCAAAGCGCATTTCGAAGAATTAGGTCTTGTGGGTCCAGTTACAAATAGTTCAAATCCATATTATCAAGATGTGCCTTTAATTACTTCAAAACCTGGAGAAATTTATGTAAAATTTAATGAAGATAAATTAACAAACCTTGAAGATATATTTTATTATGGTAAAGCAACTAATACTAATGAGATTTCAACTAAAGTAGTATTTGTTGGCGCTGGAACCGAAAAAGATTTTGAAGGATTAGATGTTAAAGGAAAAGCAATTTTAATTATCAATACCGATAGAAACAGTAGAGTGAAAACGATGAAATTGGCAGCTGAAAAAGGTGTGAATGTTGTTTTTATTGTTAGATCGGATACTGATGAAGAATTTCAAACGCTCGTTAATAGATTTGCTGCTTTTCTAAGTAAAGAGACTTTAAGTTTAGATTATGGTAATAAAGAAGATAAAAGTGTAGGAGCATTTTATTTAAGTCCAACAAAATCTGCAGAACTTTTCGGAAAATCATTTGAAAAATTAACCGAAGCAATTGATGCTGCAGCTAAAGGGAAAAAGAATGCTTTAAAAAAGATTAAGCCAGTAAATGTAAAGTATAAAATCACCTTTGATTCTAAAAAATTAATTTCAGAAAACGTATTAGGATATTTAGAAGGTACAGATTTAAAAGATGAAGTGCTTGTATTAACTTCACATTACGATCACTTAGGAGTAGGAGCAGACGGACAAATATATAACGGAGCAGATGATGACGGTTCAGGTACAGTTGCGGTGATGGATATTGCTGAAGCGTTTGTAAAAGCAAAAGCCGACGGAAATGGACCAAGAAGAAGTATTTTGTTTATGACTGTTACTGCGGAAGAAAAAGGTTTGTTGGGTTCGGCATATTATACTGAAAACCCAATATTTTCTTTAGAAAGTACGGTAGCAAATTTAAATATTGATATGATTGGACGTATTGATGACAGAGAGCTAGAAAGCGAAAGTTATGTAAGTTTGGTTGGTGCCGATAAATTATCATCTGAATTACATGAGATTAGCGAAAACATGAATAAATTATATACCAATCTGTTTTTAGATTACACGTATAATGATGAAAATCATCCGGAAAGAATTTTTTACCGTTCAGATCATTGGAATTTTGCTAAAAACGGAATTCCAGTAATTTTTTACACCACAGGTTCTCATCCAGATTATCATAAGGCATCAGATACGGTTGATAAAATTGAGTTTGAGTTAATGACTAAAAGGGCGAAATTAGTATTTTACACAGCATGGGAAATTGCCAATAGAGACAAACGTTTGATTATTGACAAAGGACAAAAAGACGATGAAGTAATTAAATAAAATTTTATTTAATTATGAAAAATCCCAAATGAAAATTTGGGATTTTTTTTGTCCCGACACTTAATGTCGTATTAACTTCTTAGAATTTGTAATAAATTTGTTGAGTGCTTAAATGCTTCAGTAAACTGTTAAAGTTTTCATAATCTAAGTTTCGAATGTAATTTTGGTGTAGTCTTTGCGTTCTAATAACTATACAAAAACAAATAAGTAATAGATGATGTAAAACGACTTTTATTAATTTTTAATACCCTTTTGATGATGAAGACAATAAATAGATTAGTAGATAGAAGTATGTTCGTTTTTGTATGGTTAACTGTCGCAACAGTTTCAACTGCTTTTGCAGCAGTTTTTATTGTTGGATTAAAGACTTTGCTAAAAATTTAATTGTTTCCGCAAACTTTTTTTAGTAAAACCCGAGGCTTTCTTTCCAAAGGAAAGAGGTTATCATTTAACTGATAACCTCTTTTTGCTTTAGTGACCTTGAAAAAATAGCACCCTTATATTATCAAGCCTTTGATCGAAAAGAAAAACTTTTATTTTATTTAAAAAATAAAATTTGCCTTCAACACTTACTTTTCCATCAGTTTCGGGTTTTAGGGAATAAGGTTCTCTTTTGTGCCTTGACCTCTAAATTTGATTTCTACATCTTTCCATATGCCATTAGTTAAAATAATATTATCTCCTGGGTTTTCATTTTTAATCATCTGTTCCAAGTTCAGTTGAATTTTTTAGCAAAATCACAGAATTATCAGATGATTGCTGACAAGAAAATAAAACGCTAGAAAATGCAAATAAAACTAGAATTAATTTTGTTGTAATATTAAATGTGGCTTTTATTGGTAAACCAAAATTCATCAAGTTGGTTTTAATTCCGTTAGATTAAATATTTTTCAGTTTAGATGTTTTGCGGTCTGAAGTATTATACATACTTTTGGCGAACCAATCTGGTAAACCAATTAATTAAATGCTAATGACAAGTGCCAAAACCATATTAAGGCAAACTGAAAATGTTTTGATTTGGAGTTTAATTGTTCCGATTCTATTCTTTTATAATTGCAGTTCTTCAGAAAGCAATGATGATATTATAGTTATTACACTAGACCAAGAGGAAGATAAACCTCAATATGCTGATATTAATTTCAAGAATTGGAAACTTACTTTGCCAATAGATAAGAATAATAATGGAAGTCCAGATGAATATGCCCCGTCATATTTAATAGATTTAGGTTATCAAACCAATGCTAATATTAACCCATTTATGTATGATGACCTTACAGATGGGTCATTGGTATTCTATACATATCCAGATGTTTCTACAACCAATAGTTCATATTCAAGAACGGAATTAAGAGAACTAATTAACCCAAACAATGCAAGAGAAAATTGGACCTTATTAGAAGGTGGAATTATGAAAGGGAAATTGAAGATGCATTCAATTACTGAAGATACAGAAAGTTCTAATCAATTTCATAGAGTAATTATTATGCAAATTCATGGTATTATTTCTTTAGAAGATATGGAAACTCATGGGTTTGCATCTAATAATGGGCCACCATTATTAAAAATGTATTGGAAAGATGGTAATTTATGGGCGCATAAAAAATCTTTAAAAGACGAAACTACCAGCGGAGATGATTTATTAGAAACTTCTAGTGCGACTTGGACAGATATTAAACATAATTTCGGTTATGTCGGCTTTGAGCCATTTGAACTTGAGATTATTGCTTCAAATGCGCGTCTTGAAGTAATATTGAATAAAGTAAATAGCCATGTTTTTCAGGAT
>CAZUFO010000071.1:11348-11780 GCA_964619615.1 uncultured Lutibacter sp.
AAGTCTTGATAAATGGCCTTATGAAAATTATTTTAAGGCAGGCAATTATTTAGTTTCAACAAACACCTCAGCAAAATCATATATCAAATATTACGAGTTAGAAGTAACTCATTAAATAAATACGAATATTAAAACTATAAATTAATTACTTAACATTTAAAACTATTATTATGAAAACAAAATTACTTATTACAAAACAACAATCTTACACGCTTTACACTCTTTTGATGTTCTGTTTGTGTTTAAATTACGGATGGAGTCAAGAACTTGTATTAAATGGGACTGCGGATGATTGGACGTTTAGCACCGGTGATAATGCAGATGCTTGGGATATGACTCCTAATAGTACTATTGTAAATAATTTGGAAGCTGTAGTAAATAGCCCTTATAAAGACATTTGGGGTAATGATACTTTAGAAGATTGGTTAGAAA
>CAZUFO010000072.1:0-11514 GCA_964619615.1 uncultured Lutibacter sp.
GTTTTTGTTGAGCGCATCAATCAGCAATTGGTTGGTTTAAAAAACATTCCTCATGCGGCAAAATTTGGCGGAGCAACGGGTAATTACAACGCACACCAAGTAGCATACCCTAACAACGATTGGAAAGCTTTTGGAACCAATTTTATTGAAAATATTTTAGGATTACACCATTCGTTTCCAACTACACAAATTGAACATTATGACCACATGGCATCTCTTTTTGATGCATTAAAACGAATCAATACAATTTTGATTGATTTGAATAGAGATATTTGGACCTACGTTTCTACAGATTATTTTAAACAAAAAATTAAAAAAGGAGAAATCGGTTCATCTGCAATGCCACATAAAGTTAATCCTATTGATTTCGAAAATTCAGAAGGAAATTTAGGGTTGGCAAATGCCATTTTCGAGCATTTATCCGCAAAATTACCCATTTCTAGATTACAACGCGATTTAACAGATTCTACGGTATTGCGTAACATTGGCGTACCGTTAGCACATACAACCATTGCGTTTTCATCAACTTTAAAAGGATTGAATAAATTATTAATTAATAGAGATAAGTTTGCTGAAGATTTAGAAAACAACTGGGCTGTAGTTGCTGAGGCAATTCAAACAATTTTGCGTCGCGAAGCGTATCCGAATCCGTATGAAGCGTTGAAAGGGTTGACGCGTACCAACGAGAAAATCAACAAAAAATCTATTGCAGATTTTATAGAAACATTAAACGTAAACGAAGCTATAAAAGAAGAATTAAGAGTAATAACACCTGCTAACTTTACGGGAATTTAATTAATTATGAAAAGAATAGGAATCTTATTATTACTCGTTTCAATGGTAATAACGGCTTGTAAGAGTGATGAAAAATTATCCATTCAAGATTTTAAGACAGGCACGTTTGAAACTTTTTTAGATAATTCAGATGCTACTTCAACCGCCACAAGAAATGAATTTTTACAGATAGAAACATATAATTCAAAAAAAGATACATTTGAAATAAAATGGAAATCAAATTTTGAATATATCTTGACTAAAGTAAACCCTAAGAGTAAATTAGACAGCACTCGCTTTTTTGTTAAAATTACAGGAATTAAAGGTAAATCTTATACGTTCAGAGCCAATTACGAAGGGTCTAATTTTAAACAAACAGGAACTGTTTTTAAAACTGGAAAATAAAAACTAGGAATTGCACTAAAAAAACGAAGCCATATTTAACACTGTATTAAGTAAGTTTTCCTTAATGTATGTTTACTTTTACAGCATATTTATTGGCGTAAAGTTATATTTTAAAAGTGATGAAAAGTATTTCACATAAAATAATTTCAACATGGATTGCAATGATGTTATTGCTTCCTATGGGTGTGCAATTTGTACATTCATTCGAAAACCATGCGCATAATGAATGTAATGAAAAAAACACTCAACACTTCCATGAAAAATATTTTGAATGTGAGTTCAATCATTTTTTATTAAATACTAATGCATCATTAATAACTGATGTTATTACTATTAACACTCCAAATCAATTCTTAACCACACCTGAATTTTTTACTGTTATATGTAATGAAATTCAGTTGTTTTCAAAATCTTCAAGAGCACCACCTGTCGTTATTATTTAACTCGTTTAATCGAATTTTAATAAAATAATGACATGTATGAAATTATATATACAAACCCTATTTCTTATAGGTTTTAGCCTAATTGGCTATACTCAAATTTCCATTAGTGGAACAATTACAGATCAAGAAAACAACCCTTTATTTGGTGTAGAAATTTATGTGCCAAAAATTCATACTGGCACTACTTCAGATTTAGATGGAGTCTATGAATTAAAAAACTTACCTCATGGAAAAACTGCAATTATTTTCTCCTTTATTGGTTTTGAACCAAAACAACTAGAAATAGATTTACATAATGATATTTCAGATTTAGATATAGTTTTAAAAGAATCTATATTTCATATTGATGAAGTTATTATTTCAACTCCATTTAACAAGTTACAATCACAAAACGTAATGAAAGTTGAATTTGCCACCGCCAAAGAAATGAAAAGGAAAGGAGCAACAACACTTATTGAAGGTATAGAAATTATCCCTGGAGTTTCACAAATTTCAACAGGAACAGCTATTGGGAAACCAGTAATTAGAGGTTTGAGCGGAAGCAGGGTATTAGTTTATGCTCAGGGAGTTAGATTAGAAAATCAGCAATTTGGCGATGAACACGGATTGGGATTAAACCAATCTGGAATTGAGAGTGTTGAAGTAATTAAAGGACCAGCTTCATTGCTATATGGTTCTGATGCTTTAGGTGGTGTTATTTATTTCAACCCTGAAAAATTTGCTTATAGCAATTCATTTAAAAGTGATTTTGGACAGCAATATTTTAGTAATACTAATGGATTTAACACAAATTTCGGGTTAAAACAATCCTATGAACATTGGAAATACCTTGTTAGAGGTTCTTATGATACACATGTAGATTATAAAATACCTAATAAAAAAAGAGTAACTAATACTCGTTATAATGAAATAAACTTTAACGTTGGTATCGGTTTTAACAATGAAATACTTTCAAGCGAGTTACGGTATAATTTTAATCAATCCAAAGTAGGACTTACAGAAGGAATTGGCGAGCAAACTTTAAGTAGAATGTTAGAATATCCCTATCAAAAAATTAATAATCATATATTAAGTTTACACAACCATATTTATTTTGACACTTCAAAATTAGATGTAAATTTAGGTTATATTTTTAATGATAGAAATGAATTTGAAGATGAACACGATAACCATTTAGGAACGGAAGACTCTGAGATTCATCCAGCATTACGAATGAAATTAAAAACGTTTAATTATGATATTAAATATCATTTTCCAAAATTTAAAGACGTAGAATTAATTACTGGTTTACAAGGAATGAGCCAAACGAATAGAAATCTTGGTGAAGAGTTATTAATTCCCAATGCAAAAATCAATGATATTGGAACTTTCGGTACTGCAACTATAGATTTTGAAGAAAGTTCTCTTTTAGTAGGATTACGTTTTGATAATCGAAAAATTAAAACCGAATATCATGAAGTAATTCATGGTCAAGAAGTTCATGTATTTGAGTCGCTTGATAAAAATTATACTAGTTTAACGGCTTCATTAGGGTACAAATTTAATTTGCTAGAAAATTTAGTGACAAGAATTAATCTAGCAACAGGTTATAGGTCTCCAAATTTAGCAGAATTAACTTCCAACGGTGTGCACCACGGCACCAATAGATTCGAAATTGGGAATCCTAATTTAAAGAACGAACAAAACTTTCAAACAGACATTTCAATTGAATACAAAAATGTGCATTTCGATTTTTTTATTAATGGATTTTATAATGTATTGAATGATTATATTTATCTAAACCCTACTGGTGAAATAGAAGATGGCGCTGATGTATTTATTTACACGCAAGAGAACGCTAATTTATATGGTGGCGAAATTGGGTTTCATCTACACCCACATCCTTTAGATTGGTTGCATTTAGAAAGTACGTTTGAAACTGTAATTGGCAAACAAAATAGTGGTAACTATTTACCATTAATCCCTGCAAACAAATGGAACAATACCATTCGTACAGAGTTTAAATTAAAGGATTGGTTAAGCAACGGATTTTCATCAATAAATGTTGCAACAACTTTTAATCAAGATAACGTAAGTGATTTTGAGACTACAAGTAGCGGTTATACACTAGTTAATTTAGGAGTTGGAGGTCAAATAAGTTTTTCAAATATTACTTTTAACCTAACTGCAAATCTTAACAATGCATTTAACAAAAGTTATATTTCACATTTATCGAGATTGAAAGTTGATAATATCGATAACATTGGAAGAAATTTTATAGTTGGTATAAGCTTCAATTTATAAAAACATAAAAGACCTATTCAGTATTTGAGTAATTGTTAGGTTTTTTAAATCATCATTCCAACTTTCTCATTATATTTACTTTATATATATAATGACAAAGGAAACACATATAGCAATTATTAAAGGAGAACCTGAACGTTTACAAGAATATGGAATTGGAATTTTTTCAATTTTAGAGACAAAATCTTCACTAAAAAAAGCGCTTAAAAAAAATTTAATCACAGTAAACGGAACAACAGCAACCACCGGAACATTTATTTTTGGCGGAGAAACCATCGGATTTAAACATGAAAAGATTGTTAAAAGTGCAAAAGAGTTTGTTTTTAAATTAGACATTGTTTATGAAGATGAGTTTATTGCAGTAATTAATAAACCTGCTGGAATATTGGTAAGCGGCAATTCATTTAAAACCATAACAAATGCATTAGCAAAAAACTTAGAAGCATCAAACCAATCTGATGCCGTTTTTCCACAACCCGTACACCGATTAGATTATCCGACTACAGGCTTATTGCTTATCGGTAAAACAAGTAAGAGCATACGCCATTTAAACAATCAATTTAAAAATAAAGACATTCATAAAACCTATGTTGCAGTTGCTATTGGTGAAATGAGCAAGAAAAACGGAATCCTTGACTATTCCGTTGATGATAAAATTGCAGTATCTGAGTTTGAAGTGCTAAATACTGTTCCATCCGAGCGTTTTAAATATTTAAACTTGGTAAAACTTATTCCAAAAACAGGAAGACGACATCAGCTTAGAAAACACTTATCAACATTAGGAAACCCAATCCTTGGAGATAAAGAATACTGCCCAGAGAGTCTAATATTAAAAGGGAAAGGCTTGTATTTACATGCCTATTCACTAGAATTCATTCATCCTTTTTCGAATGAAAAAATGTTTATTCAACAAGAATTACCATTAAAGTTTTCAAAAATATTTGGCAACATCAATTTTTTAACTGAAGGAAATGTCAAGTCTAATTAAATATAGTTACAATTCCCATTGTAAGAACAGTAAACTCAGAATATAGTTGATATTACGAGCAATAAAATTAGTGCGTTTAATAATAACTTTTGCAAAAGCGATATAGGTAAAAAATAATAAATACGCTCCAATCATTGCCCCTAAAACAAATATAATCATAAAGGAAGATTCCGTCTTTAGTCTTTAGTCTTTAGTCTTTAGTCTTTAGTCTTTAGTCTTTAGTCTTTAGTCAAAATTAAAAATTATCTACATCAATAATAAATTTAATAGGTCTAAAATCTTTTACTGCTTGAAACATGTTTTTAATCCGCAGTATATTTTCTTTAGTTGCTTTTAACGATTGTTTTGGCGGAATCTTAATTACCATAGTTCTAATATATTCATTCCGAACTCTTGATACCGCTGGAGTAGTCGGACCTAATACGTTTTCTTTAAAAATATTTATTAATGATTTCCCTAACCAAACAGCACCTGAATCTACCTTCATAAAATTACGATGTTTTAAGGTAATTTTTACAATTCTATAATACGGAGGATAATGATATTGCCAACGTTCTTGTAATTGTTCCTTAAACATTTCTTGATATGCATTGGTGGAAACTTGCTGCAATATTTGATGATAAGGGTTAAATGTTTGTATCGCAACTTTACCTCTTTTTTTTGCTCTTCCTGCCCTACCCGAAACTTGCACCATCATTTGAAAACTACGTTCATGTGCTCTAAAATCAGGAAAATTTAACATGTTATCAGCATTTAAAACACCCACCAAAGATACATTTGAAAAATCTAATCCTTTTGATAGCATTTGTGTGCCAACTAGAATGTCAATCTCTTGGGCTTCAAATTTTCCGATGATTTTTTGGTAACCATATTTTCCACGAGTGGTATCTAAATCCATTCGCCCAATTGCAACTTCTGGGAATAACTCTTTTAATTCTAACTCAATTTGTTCCGTTCCGAAGCCCTTGGTATTTAAACTTTCGCTACCGCAAGCGCCACACGAATATTGCATTGCTTGATGATGACCACAATAATGGCAACGCAATTCATTTTTGAATTTATGGTAGGTTAAACTAACATCACAATTAGGACATTGAGGTGCAATACCACAAGTTTCGCATTCAACAATTGGAGAGAAACCACGTCGATTTTGAAATAAGATAATTTGCTCTTTCTCATCCAAAGCCTCTTGAATTAATTGCAGTAATCGATCAGAAAAATGACCTTTCATTCGTTTTTTTCGATGCTTCTCTTTGATGTTAACCAACTCTATTTCAGGCAATAATACATTTCCATGTCGCCTATTTAATTCCACCAAACCATATTTATTCTCTTGCGCATTATAATAACTTTCAATGGAAGGTGTGGCGGAACCCAATAAGGTTTTTGCCTTGTGAATATTAGCCAAAACTATAGCCGAATCTCTCGCATGATAACGTGGTGCAGGATCAAATTGCTTATAAGATGTTTCGTGCTCTTCATCAACAATAATCAACCCGAGGTTAGAAAATGGAAGAAATAATGAGGAACGAGCACCCAATACAATCTGAGCTTTATTTTTATTATTTAATACATTATTCCATACTTCAACACGTTCATTCATTGAATATTTAGAATGAAAAACGGAAACTTGCGCTCCAAAATATGCTTGTAATCGCGTAATTAATTGGGTTGTTAGTGCAATTTCTGGCAATAAATACAAAACTTGTTTCCCAGCATTTAAGTTTTCTTTAATTAACTCCGCATAAATTTCGGTTTTACCGCTACTTGTAATTCCGTGTAACAGTGTTACTTCTTTTTCTTTAAATGTGTTTTTTATTTCTGATAAAGCAACTTCTTGATATTCATTTAATTTTTTAAGGTTAGAAGTGCTTCCATCAAAATTGATTCTATCTATTTGAATATAATAAATCTCAAATACATCTTTTTCAACCAAGGCTTTTATAACTGCTGATGAACTACCAGATTGTTTTTCTAAATCTATTAATTTTATTGATTTTTTTGTACTTGCTACCAATTGAAAATAGCAAAGTACTACCTCACGTTGTTTTTTAGCTCGACTTAATGATTCTAATAATTCGTTTAGTTTTTCTGCTGAATAAATTGGATTTATTTTCACATATTTAACTAACTTTGGTTTGTATTGCTCGTAAATTCGCTCTTTTAAAAAGATAACTTCTTTGTCAATCATTATTTTTAAAACGGGGAAAACTGTTTTCTTACCAAGAATTGAAATTACCTGATTCACATTCAATTCAGATTGATATCCCAATGCTTCAAAAATGAGAAACTCCTCATTAGTCAGTTCAGATTCATCTGTAAAATCATTATTCTTATAAATGGCTGTTTCACTTTCTAACAAAAATGCAGATGGCAGTGCAGCACGAAATACTTCACCCAACGTGCACATATAATAATCTGACATCCATTTCCAATGTTGCAATTGGTTTTTAGTTACAATTGGAGTTTCATCTAAGATTTGATGAATCTCTTTAGCGTCATATCCTTTTGGTGAATGTTGATGTATTTCAAAAACTAAAGCAGTATAAATTTTACTTTTACCAAATTCCACTGCAACACGCATTCCTTTTTTTAAGAACTGCGCTTCTGCTTCTGTTATTTTATAGGTAAATAACTTTGGTAAAGGAATGGGTAATATGACGTTAATAAAATGTTCGATTACTGAATTGGAATTATCGATTTAAGCATTTCAAAATTACACTTTTTTATTCAAGTTAAAATATTTATTCCTGTAATTAATCAGCAGAAAATCATGTATTTACAAATTAACTTCATTAAACGTTTATGCATTAATTATTTTTTGGCACACCGTTTGTAATTCTATAATTAGTTATCAAATATATTTTAACCTCTAAATTTTAGATTATGAAAAATATAAATTTAGTTATAGTAGCAATCGCTTTTGCTGCAATGACATTCCAAACTTTAAAAGTAACGGCTAATAATTTATCAATAGTAAGTTACTCAAATAACAACTCAATAACATTTATTGAGAATGGAATTACATTTTCTGTTTTTCAAAATGGTGAATTTGATTTTTATTTAAATTCTAGTGCTAACAACGGAGTTAATGTAAATTATTACAACTCTAATGTGAATATTAGTTTTAACTCAGGTTATAATTATAATACGTATGTACAGTATGATAATTACGGAGCGGTAATCCAAATTGAAAATACACCAATTTTTTATGATAGATATGGTAGAATATCGCAAGTTGGCACCATTAATATCAATTATAATTCGGGTAGGTTGTATCAAATCGGCGGTTTATTTATGCATTACAATTATTATGGTCAATATTCTTATTATACAGGATACATCAATCATTACAACAGACATTACGTGTACAACCCTTGTTATAACTGGTTTGTTAGACCGTATGCTAGATTTGCGATAGTTAGAGTAACTCCATATAGATATAATTATAACCCTTATAGATATAATTATTATAGAGATCATAGATATGCGTACAAGCATAAAAGGAATCATTATAATGCGCATTCAAGAAAAAGAACAGTTCATAAAAATAACTATGTTTCGAAAAGAGATTATGTTTCAAATGATTATAGAAGAGCAACTGTTGCATCAACAAATAGTAGAAATGCAACAAGTAGTGTAAGTAGAAAATCAAAAACGGTTTCTAATAGTAGTTTTGAACGAAGAAATGTATCAACTCAACGAACAAAAAAAGGCAACAATACGTCTAATCGTTCGGTTTCTCAATCTAGAAATTTAAAAAATTCACAGAATAAAGTTGCTAAAAGAAGTGTTGCTGCTCCAAGAGTTAAGGATTATCAAAGAAAAGTGACACAAAGAAACGTTTCATCACAGAGTGGAAAAACTGTAAAAAGGACTATTAAGAAACCCGTTTCAAGTAGAACTGCATCAAAATCGAATAGCATAAATTCTAAGCCTTCAAAAGGTAGAAATGTGCAACAAAAAAGCACTTCTAGTTCTAAGAGGAGAAGTTAATTAAATAGTTGAATAAATGTCAAACTGAGCCTGTCGAAGTTAAATTTCGGCAGGCTTATTATTACAATATTTACTCTTCTATTTCTTGTTTCTTCGCTTTCCTACTTCCTTCATACATGTCATAACGCACAAATCGGCAATCTAAATCACCATTTTTCATAGGTATTCTTCTCGAAGTTTTCAAGCCAACGTATTTTAACGCTTCCATATCTGAAGTGATAAACCATACTCTAGAATCTGGATACCCATGTTTTAAGGTATCGCCTATTTTTTTATAAAATTCTTCAACATCAATATTTAAACGCTCACCGTATGGTGGATTAAATAAAATAGTAGTAGAACCGAACACCTCTTTTACTGAATTAAAAAAATTGACATGATGTACGCCTATAAACTCACTTAAATTGGCGCTTTCAACATTTTCAGTTGCTTTTCGAACTGCAGAAGGTGCTTTATCAAACCCCATAATTTTAAATTGCGGGTTCACAATTTTTTTCAATAATGAATCTTGGATTAAATAATATAAATCTTCATCATAATCGTCCCACTTCTCAAACCCAAATTCTGGTCTGTTAATATTTGCAGGAATATTACAGGCAATCATAGTTGCTTCAATCAAAATTGTTCCAGAGCCACACATTGGATCAATAAAATTACTATGCCCATCATAGCCAGACAATAATACCAAACCAGCCGCTAACACTTCATTAATCGGCGCAATATTTGTGGATGTTCTATACCCTCTTTTGTGCAAAGAATCACCAGAGGAATCTAATGAAATAGTGCACACATCTTTTTGAATATGCACATGAATTCTTACATCGGGATGTTTTACATCAACATTTGGTCTTTTATGATATTTATGACGAAAATAATCTGCAATTGCATCCTTAGATTTTAACGAAATATAATGAGAATTAGTGGTAAAAAATTTAGAGTTAACCACCGCGCCAATTGCAAAAGTGCTATCAACATTCATATAGTTTTCCCAATTAATTTTTTGCAAACCATCATACAAATCATCTTCATCAAAAACCTTGAACGTTTTAATTGGCTTTAAAATTCTGATAGCTGTTCTTAAAGCCATATTGGTTTTATACATAAACCCTTTATCACCATAAAAAGACACATTACGAACACCTGGTTTTACATCTTGTGCACCCAAGTTTTTAAGCTCGGTTACAAGTACTTCTTCCAATCCAAACATTGTAGTGGCAACCATCTTGAAATTTTTATTCATCTGCTAAAATTTGTTGCAAAGATAGTGTATTTTTGTTTTGACAAAAGACAATTATGAACACTTCTAAAGATTGGTTTGCCTCTTGGTTCGATACCAGTTATTATCATATTTTATACAAAAATAGAGATCAAAAAGAAGCCAGATTATTTATGGCGAATTTGGTTGCTTTTTTGGGCTTAAAAAAGCATGATACTATTTTAGATTTGGCCTGCGGAAAAGGGCGCCATTCACTGTTTTTGAACTCTTTAGGTTTTGATGTTGTGGGTTCAGATTTATCGCAAAACAGTATAGATTACGCCAATAAATTCAGCAATGAAACACTACGATTTGTACAACGAGATATGCGTAAACCTCTAAACATAAAATATGATGCTATCTTTAACTTATTTACAAGTTTTGGATATTTTGAAGATGATGCAGAAGATATTCAAGTGCTTAAAAATATAAAAAACGGATTAAAATCTGAAGATAGTATTTCCGTAATTGATTTTTTAAATGTTGATAAAGCCATAAAACAATTAGTAAAAGAAGAAACAATCATTAGAAATGATATTCGATTTAATATAACACGTTCTTTTGAAAACGGATTCATCATTAAAAAAATTGAGATTGTAACCGCATCAGAAACCATTAATTATTTTGAACGCATAAAATACTTGAATCTTTCAAAAATAGAATCCTACCTCAATATTGTTGGCTTAAAACTGAAACATACTTTTGGCGATTATGACTTGCAAAAGTTTGATTCAAAAAACTCAAATCGATTAATTTTAATTATCTCCAAATGAGTTTATTAATTCTATTTTTATCGGTTATAATTGGAGTTGTTGTTGTTTATACAGTAAAACCTAGTCAAAAATTTACACAAATATTATTGTCGTTTAGTGGAGCATATTTACTCGCCATCACAATAACCCATTTATTACCCGAAGTATTCCAGAATAATGACACCCAAAATATTGGCGTCTATATTATTTTAGGATTGCTCATCCAATTAATAATGGATTATTTTTCTAAAGGTGCAGAACATGGCCATATCCACACGCATAATAACAGTAAATTACCTACAATACTATTTGTAAGTTTATGTTTACATGCCTTTATGGAAGGGATTCCGATTGGTGACACCGAACATCAAGAATTATTATGGGCAATTGTAGTACATAAAATTCCGATTACTATTGTTTTAGGGAGTTTTTTATTGCACTCTAAAATGAAAATTTCAAAGAGTTTATTAATACTATTTATGTTTGCATTAATGAGCCCTCTTGGTAGTTATTTTGGATCAAACATTTCTTTTTTGATTGTTTATAAAACGGAAATTACAGCTATTATTATAGGGGTATTTTTACATATTTCTACCACCATTATTTTTGAAAGCAGTG
>CAZUFO010000073.1:0-7558 GCA_964619615.1 uncultured Lutibacter sp.
AAAGATTGCAGTTATTATGGGAATCAAGTTTCTGAGAAGTTGTTTAACAAAGGGTTGTGTCTTCCATCAGGCTCCAATTTAACCGGTTTTGAAAGGAATAGGATAAGGAATTCAATTGGTAAATTTATGCCGGACAAGAGTATTAATTAAGGATGCTTTTTGATTTTAAATAGAGGTTTGTTAAAGTTTCAGTATCTTTGCTACAGCTATTTATAAGAGAATTAATTTATGACAAACATTTTAAAAAACATTTCAGAAAAATACACCCCGCGTTGGATTGTTTTACTAATTGATGTCTATCTAGTTTTACAATCATTTATTCTCTCCTACATTATAGAATTTAATTTCAATTTTGAATTTCAGGAATTAATTTATTTATTACCTTTAATTGGGTTTATTGCTTTTGTAAGTTTTTTGGTTACTGGATCTTATAAAGGGGTTATTAGGCATACAGGTTTTAAAGACGCTACAAAAATACTGGTTTCGGTCACGCTACTTTCGTCAATAATAAGTTTCTTATTTATTTCTAATAAATATATATTTTTAAATTCTAAAATCACCTTTCCATTCTCTGTAATCTTCATTCATTATTTACTGAATGTAATTATTTTGATTTTTAGCCGATTCTTTTTTAAATATATATATAAAATTAGTGTTGGAAGCAGTTTAAAAAAGTCTAATATTTTAATTTATGGTGCAGGTGATTCAGGTTTAATCACGTATTCTGCTTTGATGGAAAGTAAATTTAACAACACGAATGTTATTGGCTTTATAGATGATAATCCAAGAAAACAAGGTAAGAAAATTAACCAGGTAACAATTTATGCTCCCAATCAGATTACAGATAAGTTTATTAAGAAAAAGGAGATAGATTTAGTTATTATTACCATTCAAAATTTACGCCCTAAAAGAATTTTAGAAATTTCTGAAAATATGATTTCTAAATCTTTAAAGGTGAAAATTGTTCCGCATGTTGATGATTGGATAGAGGGTAGTCTTCAAGAAAAACAAATTGAAGAAGTGAAAATAGAGGATTTACTTGGGCGAAAGGTTATTAATATTGAAAATACTTTGTTAAAGAATGAATTCAACAATAAGGTAATATTAATCACTGGAGCTGCTGGATCCATTGGGAGTGAAATCTCCAGACAAGTCGCTTTGTATAAATATAAAAAGTTAATTTTTTTAGATCAAGCAGAATCCGCATTGTATGATTTACAGCAAGAATTTGTGGGGAAAAACAAAAAGAACTGTTCATTTATTGTAGCTGATATTCGTGGAGAAAGAAGAATGGAGCAGGTAATGAAAAAATATAAACCAGACATTATTTTTCATGCAGCTGCATATAAACATGTTCCATTAATGGAAGAAAATGCTTATGAAGCAGTTAATGTAAATGTAGTTGGGACCCATATAGTTATGGATCTTGCATTGAAGTATAATGTTAATAAATTTGTAATGGTTTCAACAGATAAAGCCGTAAACCCAACCAATGTTATGGGCGCAACAAAACGAATTGCAGAAATGTATGCAGGGTGTTTAAATGGCAAAGGAAAGACAAAATTTATAACGACTAGATTTGGAAATGTATTGGGCTCAAATGGATCTGTGATTCCAATTTTTAAGCGTCAGATAAAAGCAGGAGGGCCACTAACTGTCACGCATAAGGATATAACCCGTTACTTTATGACGATCCCAGAGGCTTGTCAATTGGTTTTAGAAGCTGGTGCAATGGGTCAAGGAGGTGAAATCTATGTGTTTGATATGGGTGATTCCATCAAAATAGTTGATTTAGCAATAAATATGATTCGGCTTTCAGGACTAAATTATCCAGAAGATATTGATATAAAAATTACAGGACTAAGGCCGGGCGAAAAAATTTATGAAGAGTTACTAGCGAACGGTGAAAATATGATGCCTACATATAATGATAAAATCATGATTGCGAAGGTTCGTAAATTTAATGATAGTGTTGTTAAAGAAAAAATTCTTGAACTATGTATATTGAGTAAAGGATGTAATGACGAAGAAATTGTTAGAACCGTTAAAGAAATTGTTCCTGAGTTTAAATTTGAAAACTCATCTCACGAGAAATTAGATGTCAAAATGAGAGAAATTGTATAGAAAAGTCAAATATATTCTTGATAAAATATTTTCTTTTTTAGTTATTTTATTTATCCTATCTTGGGTTACCCCTATAATTTTTCTTTTAACATTTCTTTCTACAGGCGAAAAACCATTTTATTTTCAAACACGTATTGGTAAAAACGGAGTGCCATTTAAAATCTACAAGTTTAGAAGCATGAGAGGTAAACCTCCTACAAACGACCCTCTGCTTTCTGAAGATGAGACATTTAGAATTACCAAATTTGGAATTTTTTTAAGAAAATATAGAATTGATGAACTTCCACAATTTGTAAACGTGTTGAAAGGAGAAATGAGTATTGTTGGGCCTAGACCTGAACGACAATTTTTCTTGGATCAAATGATATCGCATATTCCTAAGTATATTGAACTGCAGAATTTAAAACCAGGAATTACCTCGTTGGGGCAAATTAAATATGGTTATGCGGACTCGATTGAACAAATGGTAAAGAGAGCTAGATACGACTTAATCTATTTAGATAATTTATCTTTGTGGACAGATATTAAAGTGATTTTTGCAACCATAGTAGTTGTATTTAAAGGTAAAGGAAAATAATGAACAACATATTAATTATTGGATCTGGTGGAAGAGAGCATGCAATTGCATGGAAATTAGCACAAAGCAATAAATTAGGGACCCTTTTTATTACTCCAGGAAATGCTGGAACTGCTAAAGTTGGAACTAATTTAACCGTTGGAGTATCCGATTTTGAAGGAATAAAAAAAGTTGTTTTAGAACATAAAATTGATATTGTAATTGTTGGACCAGAAGTTCCTTTAGTAGAAGGAATTCATGATTTTTTCTTAAGAGATAACGAATTAAAAAATATTGCTGTAATTGGCCCACAAAAAGAAGCAGCTCAATTAGAAGGGTCAAAAGAGTTTGCTAAAAAATTTATGATGCGTCATAATATTCCGACTGCAGGCTATAAAAGCTTTACGAAAAATAATTTAGAAGAAGGGTTTACCTTTTTAGAAAGTTTGAGTCCGCCGTATGTTTTAAAAGCAGATGGGTTGGCAGCGGGTAAAGGTGTGGTTATTTTAAAAGACTTACAAGAAGCAAAAGATGAATTGACAGCTATGTTAACCGATGAGAAATTCGGAGAAGCAAGCAATACAGTAGTTATTGAAGAGTTTTTAGATGGAATTGAAATGAGTTGTTTCATTTTAACAGATGGTAACGGTTATGTTAGTTTACCAAACGCTAAAGATTATAAACGTATTGGAGAAGGAGATGTTGGTTTAAATACTGGCGGAATGGGAGCTGTTTCTCCAGTACCTTTTGCGGATGCTGAATATTTGAAAAAAATAGAAGATAGGGTTATTAAACCAACAGTAGAAGGGTTGAAAAAAGATGGAATCCCATACAAAGGATTTATCTTTTTCGGATTGATACGTGTAAATAATGAACCAATGGTGATTGAATACAATTGCCGAATGGGAGATCCTGAAACCGAAGTGGTAATACCTAGAATCAAATCAGATTTGTTAGATTTGTTTATTGCAACCGCTAATAATGAGTTGGAAAACACTACTATTGAAATTGACGAGCGTTCAGCGGCAACAGTTATGTTGGTTGCTGGCGGTTATCCAAAATCCTATGAAAAGGGAAAAGAGATTATTGGAGTTGAAAACGTTCAAGATTCAATTATTTTTCATGCAGGGACAACTCAAAATCAACAAAATGAGTTAGTAACTAATGGTGGAAGAGTAATTGCAGTTACCTCTTTCGGAAATAATTTTAAAGAAGCTCTAGAGCAATCGTATAAAAATATTGAAAATATTAAATTTGAAGGAAAAAACTTCAGAACAGATATTGGATTTGATTTATAATTGTCATTCCTGCGAAAGCAGGAATTTTATGATTATAGTTATTTATTAGCAGATTCCTGCTTTCGCAGGAATGACAGGTAACATTTATTAAAAATAAAATATGAATCTTACAGTTATTGGTACAGGATATGTTGGTTTAGTTTCTGGAACTTGTTTTTCGGAAATGGGAAATAATGTAACTTGTATTGATATTGATCAAAAGAAAATTGAGGACTTAAAAAACGGAATCATTCCTATTTTTGAACCAGGTCTCGAAGCAATGGTCTTATCAAATGTAAAAAGCAAAAATTTACATTTTAGTATAGACTTAAAAGATAGTTTACCAAAATCAAAGATAGTTTTTATTGCAGTAGGAACACCAATGGGTGATGATGGTTCAGCAGATTTGCAATATGTTTTGGCAGTTGCAAAACAAATTGGTCAAACCATGCAAAAACCGCTAATTATTGTTGATAAATCGACAGTGCCTGTTGGTACAGCAGATAAAGTGAGAGAAACAATTCAAGAAGAATTAGACAAACGAGGAGTAAATTTTAAATTCTATGTGGTATCGAACCCTGAATTTTTAAAGGAAGGCGCAGCAATCAATGATTTTATGAAACCAGATAGAGTTGTAATTGGGGCTGATTCTGATGTTGCAATGGAGCAAATGAGAACCTTATACGCTCCTTTTTTACGTAACAACAATCGTTTTATTGGCATGGATATTCGTTCGGCGGAAATGACCAAATATGCAGCAAATGCAATGTTAGCAACTAAAATTTCATTTATGAATGAGATTGCAAACATTTGTGAATTGGTTGGTGCAGATGTGAACAATGTAAGAATAGGAATTGGTTCTGATAATAGAATCGGCTATAATTTTATTTATCCTGGAAGTGGATACGGAGGCTCTTGTTTTCCAAAAGATGTAAAAGCATTGACCAGAATTGCTGAAGAAAATAATTATAAGGCAATACTAATTTCTTCAGTTGAAAAGGTAAATAATCAGCAAAAATTTGTGATTGCTAATAAAATCATCAAACGGTTTGGTGAAGACTTAACTGGAAAAACTTTTGCGCTTTGGGGGCTTTCTTTTAAACCAGGAACAGATGATATGCGTGAAGCTCCTTCTATTTATGTTATTAAAGAATTAGTTAAAAGAGGAGCGAAAGTTGTCGCTTATGACCCAAAAGCAATGGAAGAAGCAAAGCACTTTTATTTAAAAGATATTAAAGAAGTTTCTTATGTCAATTCTAAATACGAAGTATTGAATAATGCAGAAGCTCTTATTTTATTGACCGAATGGAAAGAATTCCGTTCACCAGATTTTGAGGAGATAAAATCAAAATTAAAACAACCAATTATTTTTGATGGTAGAAATCAATATCATGTTTTTGACCTAGAAAATAAAGGGTTTGAGTATTATCAAATAGGAAAGAAAAGAGGTTAATTATTGCAATCCAAAAATATTCTTGTCGCACCACTCAATTGGGGAATCGGACATGCTACGCGCTGTATTCCGATTATTAATGAATTATTGAAGCAAGGTTTTACTCCAGTTATTGCAAGTGATGGAAACGCTTTGCTATTACTTCGAAAAGAATTCCCAAGATTAAAAACAATTGTACTTCCTTCCTATAATATCAAATATCCAAAAAAAGGAAAACTATTAAAATGGAAACTGTTTTTAAACACCCCGAGTTTTTTAAGAGCAATTAAAAAGGAGCAAAAGGTTGTAAAGCAATTAGTGCTTTCAGAAAATTTAATCGGAATTATTTCTGATAATAGATTAGGTGTTAGAAGCAATATAATTCCATCAGTTTATATTACGCACCAATTAAACGTGTTTTCTGGATGGATGACTTATTTTACAAGTAAAGCACATCAATATTACATCAATAAGTTTGATGAATGTTGGATTCCAGATATAAACTCAAAAGATAACTTCTCTGGAAAATTAACTCAAACATCAGGAGTCAAATCAAAGAAATTTATTGGTGTTTTAAGCCGATTAAAAAAGAAAGAATTACCGATTAAATATGATGTATTGGTGTTGCTTTCAGGAATTGAGCCACTAAGAAGTCAATTAGAAAAAAAATTAATTTCAGAATTTAAAAATTATAAGGGAACGGTATTATTTATAAAAGGAGTTCTAGAAAAACAACAAAAAATAGAAGTTAAAGGAAACATCACTTTTTGTAATTATTTATTGACTGCTGAGTTAGAAAAAGCAATCAATGAAAGTGGAATAGTAATTGCACGCTCAGGATATTCAACTATTATGGATTTAGCGGTAATGAATAAAAAAGCATTTTTTATTCCTACTACTGGTCAAAACGAACAAGAATATTTAGCCAAACACTTGGAGGAATTAAAAATTGCTCCGTTTTCATCTGAAGAAAAATTTAAGATTGAAATGTTAAATAAAATTGAAAGTTATAATGGGTTTTCAATTAAATTATTTTCAAAATTAGAGAAAGATTTATTTAACCTTTTCCAATGTAAATGAAAATTCTGAACCTACTCCAACTTCGCTCTTTACAAGTATAGTTTCATCATGCGCTTCAATAATATGTTTTACAATCGATAGCCCAAGTCCAGAACCGCCTTGTTCACGAGAACGACTTTGGTCAACTCTATAAAAACGTTCAAATAAACGAGCCAAATATTGTTTTTTAATACCTTCACCATTATCAGAAATTTTGACGAGTACTTTTTGGAGCCCGTAAGACTCAATACTAACGGAAGTTGTCCCTTCTAGTTTTCCATATTTTAAAGAGTTGACAATTAAATTGGTTAGCACTTGTTCAATGCGCTTAACATCACCATAAACTAAGACTGGAGCGTCATAATTTTTATCAAAATTTAATGTAATTTTACGAGTATTTGAACGCATTTCTAATAAATCAAGAATCCCTTGGATAGTTTCAATAATATTAAATTGTTCAATTTGTAATCCTAATTCGTTTGATTCTAACTTTGAAATCATATCTAAATCTTTCACAATCGAAACCAGTCGTTCTACTCCTTTATTTGCTCGTTGTAAATATTTTTCTCGAATTTCGCTATCGTCAATGGCGCCATCAATAAGCGTTAAAATATAACCTTGAACAGTAAATAACGGTGTTTTTAACTCATGTGATACATTTCCTAAAAATTCTCTTCGATAAGATTCTCTTTCTGTTAGCGAAGCAATTTCAATTTGTTTTTGCGCAGCAAATTTCTTTACTTCTTCAGAAAGGTTTTCCATATCTGTAGTTATTGAAGTTTTACTTAAATCAGAATTGTCGAGCAATGAAACCTCATCGTAAATTTTTTTAATTCGCCCATAAATAAAATATTCTACTCTAATTTGAATAATAATAAATGAAAAAATAAAAACCGAAGATATAATTACTAATGAAAAAATAAGACTAATGGAATCATCAAATAAAAAATTTGCAATAAAGAGCGTTCCTATTAAAAACAGCGAAATTAATGAGGAACACCAAAACGCAAAGGCATATGTTTTTTTAAATTTCATAGGGGCATATTTTATTGGTCTGATACAAATTTATAGCCAACCCCTTTAACTGTTTGGAAATAATCATCACCAATT
>CAZUFO010000073.1:7575-11075 GCA_964619615.1 uncultured Lutibacter sp.
ATGAACATCAATAGTTCTATCGCCCACCACAACTTCACTTCCCCAAACAGTATTTAAAATAGCATTTCTTTTAAAAACTTTTCCAGGTTTAGAGGCTAATAAACTAAAGAGTTCAAACTCTTTTCGTGGTAAGAAAATGGTTACACCATTTTTAAAAATTAAATATTCATCTCTATTTATAATAATGGATCCAACGGTGATTAAATTTTCTTGTTCTTCAGGCTTTAACCTTCTTAGTAAAGATTTTACTTTGCTAACTAATAATTTTGGCTTTATAGGTTTTGTAATATAGTCATCGGCACCCGCTTCAAACCCCGCAACTTGCGAGTAATCTTCACTTCGTGCAGTTAAAAAAGCAATAAGAATGTGCTCCATTCCATCCAAAGCTCTTATTTTTTCACAGGCTTCAATACCGTCCATTTCAGGCATCATTACATCTAATAAAATTAGATGAGGTTGCACTTTTTTTACTTGTTGAATTGCTTTTATTCCATTTTCAGCTGTAAAAATAGTATATCCTTCATTTCGTAAATTATAGCCTACAATTTCCAAAATATCTGGCTCGTCATCGACCAATAAAATTTTTATATCTTTTTTCTTCATTGATTAAAAATCAAATTATGTATCAAAGATAATTATTATAACGAACAAGTTACAACGCTTAACAATCATTTAATATTAAAAAGGAAAAGATGACATTTTATTAATATTGGCAATAATTGTATATTTAACAAAAAAGAAAAATAAATGCCTACAAAAATTGACTTTAAGAATGTCTTGTTTCTAGACATTGAAACCGTTCCAGAATCAGAAACATTTGAGGAATTATCCGAAGAAAAACAAGAACTATTTGCGTTAAAAACGCAATATCAACGAAAAGAGGATTATACTCCAAAAGAGTTTTATGACCGTGCAGGCATTTGGGCAGAATTTGGTAAAATTATCTGTATTTCGGTGGGTTTCTTTTCAGAGTTAGACCCTAAAAGAATTTTTAGAGTCAAGTCCTATTTTGGTGATGATGAAAAACAACTATTAATAGCGTTTAAAGAATTACTCGACACTCATTTTAACCATGTTAATAAAGTGTTGTGCGCACATAATGGTAAAGAATTCGACTTTCCATATATCGCTCGTAGAATGATTATCAATAGAATTGATTTACCTTCAAAACTAAATTTATTTGGAAAAAAACCATGGGAAATTCCGCATTTAGACACCATGGAATTATGGAAATTCGGAGACTATAAACATTACACCTCTTTAAAATTAATGACTCATATTTTAGGAATCCCTTCACCCAAAGATGATATTGATGGAAGCCAAGTTGCAGCAGTATATTACAAAGAAAAAGATATTGAAAGGATTGTAAAATATTGCGAAAAAGATACCATTGCGGTTGTGCAATTGTTATTAAGGCTTTACAATTTGGAGTTATTAGAAGATAATGAAATTGTGAGAGTTTAAGAATAATATGCGTCATTCTGTCCCGATAGTTATCGGGATTGATTTAGAATCACATCAAATTATTATTATGTGACACTGAAATAAATTCAGTGTGACGCAAATAATTACCCTTC
This sequence comes from uncultured Lutibacter sp., assembly GCA_964619615.1. Classification (GTDB taxonomy): domain Bacteria; phylum Bacteroidota; class Bacteroidia; order Flavobacteriales; family Flavobacteriaceae; genus Urechidicola. The sequence goes on from CAZUFO010000073.1 coordinate 9,153, forward strand.
CAATATCATAGAAAGTTCCAACCAACGCTCTTCTTTTTGGTTTAAATCTGTAATTATTTTTTGTAGTTTTTCAGAAACCTCGTTAATTTCTGCTTCTTCAACTTCTCCATTTGAAAACTGATTTTCAATAGCTATTTTTTCTGTTCCTAATTTAGAAATAGCTGTTTCTAACTGCTCAAATTCACGATTTTCTTGATAGGTATGTTTGTTTTTTGATACCGTTTTAATTGGTGTCTTTACCTTTTTTTCTACTACGGTTTCTTTTACGGGTATGGAATCTTCATAAGTTCTATAATCTGAATAATTTCCTGGAAAATGATCAATCTTTCCTTCTCCTCGAAAAACAAAAAGAGAATCTACAATTTTGTCCATAAAATAGCGATCATGTGAAACCACTAAAAGATTACCAGGAAAATCTAACAAGAAATTTTCCAACACATTTAAGGTTACAATATCTAAATCGTTTGTGGGCTCATCTAAAATTAAAAAATTCGGGTTTTGTATTAAAACCGTACATAAATACAATCTTTTTAACTCTCCTCCAGACAGTTTTTCAACAAAATCATATTGTTTTTTTCTGCTGAATAAAAAGCGTTCTAATAATTGACTTGCAGAAATTTTTTGCCCTTTCGCTAACGGAATATAATCGCCAAATTCTTTAATAACCTCAATTACTTTTTGCCCTTGTTTAACAACAATTCCTTTTTGAGTGTAATAACCAAATTTAACGGTTTCGCCAACCATTATTTTGCCAGCATCTAAAGCAATTTTTTCGGTAATAATGTTTAAAAAAGAAGATTTTCCCGTACCGTTTTTACCAATAATTCCAATGCGTTCACCTCGTTTAAAAACATACTCGAATTTGTCTAAAATTATAAGGTCGTCAAAAGATTTAGAAATTTTATGAAGTTCTATAATCTTATTGCCCAAACGTTCCATATTTATTTCTAATTGTACAACATGGTCGTTTCTTCGTTGATGGGCTTTGTCTTTTATTTCAAAAAAGTCATCAATTCTAGATTTTGATTTGGTGGTTCGCGCTTTTGGTTGACGGCGCATCCAATCCAATTCTTTTTTGAAGAGGTTTTTTGCTTTATGAAGTTCTGTTTTTTCTTGTGCAATCCGCTCTTCTTTCTTTTGTAAATAGTAAGAGTAATTTCCTTTGTATTTGTAAAGTTTTCCTTGGTCTAATTCTAGTATTTCATTACACACACGTTCTAAAAAATAGCGATCATGCGTAACCATTAGCAAAGTTATTTTCTCTTTCTTGAAATAAGACTCCAACCATTCAATCATTTCTAAATCTAAATGATTTGTGGGTTCATCTAAAATTAATAAATCTGGTTTGTTGATTAAAACAATTGCTAAAGACAGTCTTTTTACTTGCCCACCCGACAATGAAGAAACTGGTTTTTCTAAATCATCAAATTTTAGTTTCGAAAGTATTTGTTTGTATTGCGTTTCAAAATCCCAAGCATTGTGTTGCTCCATCAAATCAAATGCTTTTTGATAGGCATCCTCTTTTTCAGGATTTTTTAAAGCAGTTTCATATTGTTCAATAACCTTTAGAATAGGATTGTCTGATTCAAACACAGCTTCTTCAATAGTTAAGGATGGTTTTATAGCATCTATTTGTGATAAATAGGCAATTTGCAAATCCTTTCTTGATGAAACTTTACCAGAATCAGCAGTTGCAACACCTGCTATTATATTTAAAATGGATGTTTTCCCTTCACCATTTTTTGCAACAAAGGCTATTTTTTGTTCTTTATTAATTCCGAAAGAAATATTTTCGAATAAAACACGCTCGCCGAAACTTTTTGAAATATTTTCTACTGTAAGGTAATTCACAAATCTAATTTTGTACAAAGAACGTGAAATCAAACAGGATAAACAGAAGGATTCTAATATTTATAAATCAAT
>CAZUFO010000074.1:0-10995 GCA_964619615.1 uncultured Lutibacter sp.
TAATTCAGGAAGAATTTCTAAGATATCGAAACCAGTTCCATCGCCCAACATAATGTCTAAAAACAAAATATCTGGTGTGTATTTTCTTAATAATTTAGCCGCTTCAACAACACTATTTGCAGCACCAATCACTTCAATATCAGCATGGTTTATCTCTAAATCAGTTTTCAATAATTGCAATGCATCTGGCAAATCGTCTATTAAAATTGCGGTTGTCATAATAATTAATAATCGGTTAATAAAGGTATGCTAAATTGAACTAAAGTTCCTAATACTACTGAGTTTATATCTTTTAATTCTTCTATTTTTAAGGTGTTTTCTCCAGCAATATTTTCAATTCTTTCTTTGGTAACTTCCAACGCAACAGATTGATGGTTTTTTGTTGTTTTTGAATGATAAAACCCTAGGCCATTGTCTTTAATTTCACAATGCAAGTTTTCATTTATTATTGAGAAATTGACTTCCAACTTACCCTTTTTATCATTATTTAAAAATCCGTGCTTAATAGCGTTTTCAACAAATGGTTGCACTAACATCATAGGAATAAGAACTTCTTCAATATCAATAGTTGAATCAAAATTAATTTTGAAATTAAACGATTTTTTTCGCATTAACTGTTCAACTTCAACATAATTAGTTAAGGTTACTATTTCTTCTTTTAATGATATTGTTTCCTTTCTAGAATTCATCAACGTTCCTCTGAGCAGCAATGCAAACTTATTAATGGTTGTGTTCATTTTTTCGATGTCTGTTTTGCTCATAGCTTTGATACCGTTCAACACATTAAAAATAAAATGTGGATTCATTTGCAGTTGCAATGCTTTATGCTCAAGTGATAACAAATGATTTTCTAACACTAATTTTTCATTCTTTAAAATTGCTTTCTTTTTTTGGAAGTACTCCTTGATCCAATGATTTTTGAAGTGTAGTTGCTGTGATTTTCACTCCTTTAACAGTGGTTTCTAAAGGCAACTATTTCCATTTATTATCACTAACAATATGAATGTCATTAAATGAAACATCATTGTAATTAATATTTAACCAAAGTATAATTTCCTGAACAGAATAAGCCGTTTCAACTATTTCTACCTCTAAATCGGTAAAATAATTTTTAGCATCGGCATAAAAAGTATTCGTGCCTTTATCATATCCAGTAATAAAAACGACCGATCGTTTTTCTTCTGTTTTATCTTCTAAAGTTATTAGCGCTACATTATCTTTAGTAGAATTGTCAGCAGTTTTAGTAATTGTTTTTTCTTTTGAGCATGCTGTAATAATTAACAAACATACCAATACTGTAATTTTAATTGAAGTTTTCATAATCTTATGTTTTTAGGTTTAAATTATGATTCAAATGTAGGGTTGAACTTCAATAAAATTTGTGGGTATTTAGGATTCGTAGGTAACAAATTAGAATTCGTAGTGAAAGTAAAAATATTACTTCTCAAAACCATAATCTCTTTCAACCCTGCAAATTCTAAGATGATATTTGGAATACCATTCCGTTCTTCCTTTATCTCTTGCTTCTGTATGATCTACTTGATGTTTCCAATTTCTGATTGCCTCCAAACTATCCCAATAAGAAACGGTTATTCCTACTTCATTTCTAGCTGATTCTATTCCCAAATAACCTGGTTGTAATTTGGCGAGTGCTTCCATTTCATTAGTTTTTTCTTCATATCCATCTGTAGATTCTGTCATGATGGTTGTAAATATTACAGCGTAATAAGGAGTTTTTGGTGTTTTTGCTATCATAATTCTAATATGTATTTACTTTCTGGGATTTGTAAATCTTCACAAATAATTGTTTTAAAGTATTTAAATCCTGCATTTTTAATCATTTGTTCAGAAGCAGTATTTTCTGGAGAAACATAAGCCACTAATTTTAGTATGCAATTTAATTTAGCATATAAAACCATTCCTTTTATAATCTCAGTTCCGAAACCAATATTCCAAAATTTTTCTAAAAAACGATAACCAATTTCGTCATCAACTCCATCTTTCACAAAAGCAATAGTACCCACAAATACTTTGTCCAATTTTCGTTCAACAGCATAAATCCAAAAATTATTATTTGGTTTACCATACTTTTCAATAACATCAAATAAGTCCTTTTTATTATCTTCATATGTCATCTTTTTCGCCCTTACAAATCGCATTACATTTCGATTGGATTGCATTTTATGAAAAGGCTCAAAATCATCAAAAGATAATTTACGTACCAAGAGTCGTTCTGTTTCAAAAATCATAATTTATGTCGTAAATTTGCACCCATAAAAGTACAGTAATGGTAGCACAAAAAAAAGTTGCTTTTTATACCTTAGGTTGTAAACTTAATTTTTCTGAAACATCAACAATTGCACGAAACTTTCAAAATGATGGTTTTGAAAGAGTTGATTTTGAAGAAAAGGCAGATATTTATGTAATAAATACCTGTTCTGTTACAGATAATGCTGATAAACGGTTTAAAACGATCGTGAAATCGGCATTAAAGAAAAATGAGAGCGCTTTTTTAATTGCTATAGGTTGTTATGCACAATTAAAACATGAAGAATTAGCAAATGTTAATGGAGTTGATTTAGTTTTAGGTGCAACTGAAAAGTTTAAAGTAACCGATTACATTAATGACTTGTCTAAAAATGACATGGGCGAAATTCATTCCTGCGAAATTGAAGACGCTAATTTTTATGTAGGCTCCTACTCTATTGGCGATCGTACAAGAGCGTTTTTAAAAGTGCAAGATGGTTGTGATTATAAATGTACCTATTGCACTATTCCATTGGCACGTGGAATATCAAGAAGTGACACGCTTCAAAATGTGTTAGACAATGCAAAAGAGATTTCTGAAAAAGGAATTAAAGAGATTGTGTTAACTGGAGTTAATATTGGTGATTATGGGAAAGGTGAATTCGGAAATAAAAAACATGAACATACATTTTTTGAACTCGTTAAAGAACTAGACAAAGTTGAAGGAATTCATAGACTTCGAATTTCTTCTATTGAACCAAATTTATTGAAAGACGAAACAATTGATTTTGTGGCTAATTCAGATAGTTTTGTTCCTCATTTTCATATTCCACTGCAAGTAGGAAGTGATGAGTTGCTAAAAAAGATGAAACGTCGTTATAAAAGAGAAACATACACAAATAGGGTTTCAAAAATAAAAGATGTGATGCCAAATGCATGTATTGGTGCTGATGTAATTGTTGGTTTTCCAGGTGAAACAGATGAATTATTTTTAGAAACTTATAATTACTTAAATGAATTAGACATTTCTTATTTACATGTTTTTACCTATTCTGAAAGACCAAATACCGAAGCTTTTGATATGGATGGTGTTGTTCCAAAAAATGTGAGAGCAAAACGCAGTAAAATGCTTCGCGGTTTATCAGTAAAAAAAAGAAGAGCCTTTTATGAAAGTCAACTTGGAAATGATTTAACTGTGTTGTTTGAAAACGAAAACAAAGAAGGATACATTCATGGATTTACAGAAAACTATGTAAAAGTAAAAGCACCTTGGAATCCTGAATTGGTAAATACGTTACACCCGATTAAATTGACAGAAATTGATGAAGACGGATTGGTTCGTTTTGAGTTTATCGCAAAAGAAATAAGTGCTTAATGAAACGAGCATGCTAAAACCCCCAAGGGAATGATTAATGGCGAACAGCATGTGACCTTGAAAAACAATAAATACAAACACATGAAAACTCATATCTATTTTATGCCAGGTTTAGCAGCCAATTCAAAAATATTTGAGTTACTCTCATTACCCAAAAAACGTTACGAATTGCATTATTTAGAATGGATACTTCCACTTTCATTAGATGAAACTATTGAAGCGTATTCAAAAAGAATGTGTGCGTTTATTACCGAAAAAAATGTAGTATTAATTGGTGTTTCTTTTGGTGGACTTTTGGTGCAAGAAATGAGTAAAATAGTTCATCCGAAAAAAACTATAATTATTTCATCAGTAAAAAATTCAAGTGAATTACCAAAGCGACTAAAAATTGCTAAACGTACACATACTTATAAATTATTTCCAGTTAATAGTATAACGACCATTGAAGACTTTACGGCATATGTTTTTGGTGGAATGACTCAAAAGCGTATTGAACAATATAAAATTTTCTTATCTGTTAGAGATCCTTTATATCTAAAATGGGCTATTTATAATGTATTGCATTGGCAACAGCCAAAAACTATTCCTAATATTACTCATATTCATGGAACAAATGATCATATATTCCCCATAAAATATATCGATAATTGCATCAAAATTGAAAATGGCGAGCATGTTATGATTCTTAATAAAGCAAAAAAAATAAGTGCTATCCTTATTAACATCCTTGAAGAATCACATTAAACTGTTTACAAGTTTCTAATAAAAATACTCGCAAAAAAACATCCTAAGAAAATAAAAATAGTAATATTGAATGCTGCTATTCCATAGGTTTAGCAATTTAATTCTACTATTATGAAAAAGATTACACGAGTATTTAGTATTTTATGTATTGTATTTATTAGTGGCATATTAATTAATGCTAAACAGCAATCTACAGAAATTAATTCAACAGAAAGTGAATTAAAAGACACGCTGAAAAACACTAGTGAACTTTATGAAATAAGAGCATTAAAAATTCCGAAAGGAATAAATTTTGCAGGTGAATTGGTTCCCATTGAACAATCGAATATTAGAGAACGTATGGATAGAGAATTGCTAGTAAATACCTATTGGCAATCTAACAGTTTATTATTAATTAAAAGATCTCATAAATATTTCCCGATTATTGAGCCTATTTTGGCAAAAAACGGAATTCCTGATGATTTTAAATACTTGGCATTAATTGAAAGCGGATTGCAAAATGTTACTTCACCAGCTGGCGCACGAGGGTTTTGGCAAATTATGAAAGCAACTGGTAAAGAAAATGGTTTAGAAATAAATAGCAATGTTGACGAACGTTACCACCTAGAAAAAGCGACCCAAGTTGCCTGTGACTATTTAAATAATTCTTTTAAGCGATTTGGTTCTTGGACACTTGCCGCTGCTGCATATAATGGTGGTAATGCTGGTATTTCTCGAAGACTAAAAGCACAACGTGTAACAAATTATTACGATCTGTTATTGGGTGAAGAAACGTCTAGATATGTTTTTAGAATTGTAGCCATCAAAGAGATTATGTCAAATACAGAAAAATACGGCTTTAAATACGATAAAGAAGATTTATATACTTTAGACAAAACAAGAATAGTAGAAGTTGATACAGTTATTTCTGACATTGCGTTGTTTGCTCAAAAATTCGGTACAAATTATAAAGAATTGAAAATTCACAATCCATGGTTAAGAGAAAATAAGTTGAATAATACGTCAAGAAAATTATATCAAATAAAATTACCTCTATAAAACACATGAAAATGACGACAACAACCATAATCATTTTAATAATAATTGGACTCTGTGCTGGTATTTTAAGCGGACTTGTTGGTGTTGGCGGTGGAATTATTATGGTTCCTATGTTTGTAATTTTTTTAGGTATCACACAGCACAATGCACAAGGTATGAGTTTAGCCGTAATGTTACCACCAGTAACATTCTTGGCCGTTTATAATTATCATAAAGCGGGTGAAGTTGATTGGAAACTTGCTTTAATTGCTTCTGCAGTATTTATAATTGGCGGTTTTATTGGATCTAAATTAGCGTTAAAAATAGATCAAGCAATTCTAAAAAAAGTATTTGGTTTTTTTATGTTGATCGTTGCTATAAAAATGATGTTCTTTAGTAAGTAATTATTTTCTATCTTTGGGTTTTTAACTAAACTAAAAAAAATGAAAAAAACAAGCCTATTATTAGCAATGATACTTTTATGTAGTGTTGCTTTTTCACAAGAAGAAGAAGAAGAAGGAAAAAACGGTGAATTAAAACAAAAAGAGAAGCGAGTTTTACCTTTTAGAATTGGTGTTAAAGCCGGAATCCCAAATGGTGTTGGTGGTAATTTCGAATATGTAACTCCGTTATTTAATGACAGAATTGCAGTATTTGGAGACTATTCTGGATTCTCCACAGAAATTGATGATGCAGATACCAAACTTCAATATTACGAATTTGGTACAAATATTTATTTATTTGGCAACAAAGGAAGAGGAGTTTATGGATCACTATCATACGGCAATCTAAATCTCGATGCTACTTATGATTCTTATGAAACCGACAATGGAATAATCATTAATGATGCAAAAGGCGAATACGAAGTTGGAACTTTTAATGTAAAAGTTGGATTAAAAATTGGGCGTCGTTTCTATTTCAGAACCGAATTAGGCTATGGCTTTGGTTCTGTACCTCAAGAGTTTGTAATAACTGGTTCGGTAAATGGGCTTCCTCAATCAGAAATCGTTGAAATTCCAGAAATCCCAGGAATGAGTGAAAATGGTTATGTAATGTTTAATTTAGGATTCGGTGTTGGATTCTAAATTAAGTGAAATTTATAAAAGCGATTGAAAGTTCAGTCGCTTTTTTAGGACTAAACAAATTCGAGTTTTACAAACTCATATTCTTTTATAATCTCCTCAACAATTTCTGCAGCAGACTTTATTTCATGAATCAATCCAGCAACTTGTCCAATTTCTAATTCACCATTTTCTAAATCGCCTTCAAACATTCCTTTTTTAGCCCTGCCTTTGCCTAAAATATGCTCCAATTCTTCTTTTGATGGATTTTGAGTATATAATTCTTGGACTTCATCATAAAATTTATTTCGAATCAACCGAACAGGTGCTAATTCTTTCAACGTCAATTTTGTATCTCCATCAACAGTTTGAATAACTTTTTCTTTAAAGTTTATATGTGCCGATGACTCTTCACTCGCAACAAATCGGCTACCTATCTGCACGCCATCAGCGCCTAATATCATTGCGGCCAACATTCCACGTCCAGTTGCAATTCCGCCTGCAGCAATTAACGGAATATTAATTTTTTCTTTCACCATTGGAATTAAAGTAAACGTAGTTGTCTCTTCTCTCCCATTATGCCCACCTGCTTCAAAACCTTCAGCAACTATAGCATCTACGCCAGCCTCTTGTGCTTTTAATGCAAATTTTACACTACTCACAACATGCACAACCACAATTCCTTTTTCTTTTAAAAATGAAGTCCATGTTTTTGGATTTCCTGCTGAAGTGAAAACAATTTTTACATCTTCGTCCACAATAATATCCATGATTTTTTCAATTTCTGGATATAGCATCGGAACATTCACTCCAAAAGGTTTATTCGTTGCTTTTTTACATTTTATAATATGTTCTCGCAACACATCAGGATACATGCTTCCCGCACCTATTAACCCCAATCCTCCTGCGTTACTAACAGCGGATGCTAACTTATAACCACTATTCCAAACCATACCTGCTTGAATTAATGGGTATTTTATTCCAAATAATTGTGTGATTTTATTTTGCATTAATACTTTATAAGTTTAAGGGTTTTTGAAGCGTTTTTTGTTTTAATCTGAGCTATATAAATTCCATCTGATAAAAAAGAAATATCAAATTCGGTAGAAGTTGTTTTAAAAACACTCTTTCCTAAAGTATTATAAATTATAACAGAAATAGGGAGTTTTTCACCATTTAAGATTTTTACCTTTCCTTTTGTTGGATTTGGATATAATGAAATATTTATTTCGCTAAATTCATCAACAGACAGGGATAAAGCAACTAAAAAATCTGGAATTCCATAACCTAAATTATAGGTGGGTGAATTATAAATAGATGCAGATTCACGTACCAATTGCATAATTTCTGCGTTTGTTTTTGATGGTTTCGATTGCCAAAAACATGCAATTGCTCCCGCCAAAATTGGAGAACTAAAGGAAGTACCACTTGCGGTTCCAATTACATCATTTGTACCAATTAAATAACTTGATGCACCTTGGGCAACTACATCTGGTTTTTGAGTTGGTTGCGTAGCATTTCCACGAGAACTAAAGGAGGCATAATTTCCTGAAGCATCAACTGCTCCAATTGATAATACACCTGCTGCATCTGCTGGAGCGCCAACAATACCCCAACTATTATTTCCTGAATTTCCAGCCGAATTTACTAGTAACAACCCTTTTTCAAAAGCAACATTTGCTCCTTTGGTAATAAAAGCAGTATTGCCATCCATATCTGCTGTTGTATAATTGTAATTTGCGTTATCAAAAGTGGTGTAACCTAAAGAAGTGTTGATAATATTTACGCCTAAACTGTCGGCTCTTTCGGCAGCTTCTACCCAATAACTTTCCTCAATAGGGTTTTCACTTGTTGCATCTTCAGTAATAAACAAATAATACGATGCGTCTGGAGCCGTACCAACATATTGGTTTTCAATATAACCTGCCATAGAACTCAAAACCAACGTTCCGTGGCTACTTGTAGTGTTGTCATAAACGGCATCCGTTCTATTTACAAAATCATAACCGCCCAACAAGTCGCCATTATCACGTAATCGTTGAAAAGAACTCATCGTATCAACATTCGGGAAACCCGCATCGAGAACAGCAATAGTCATTCCTTCACCTGTATAATCTGCTAAATGCAATTCATCGCCATTCAGCATTTCTATTTGATTGGCGGCATTTCCATAGTTAAAGGTTGTAAAAACGCCCTCTTTTTTAAATTTATTTTGATGTTTTTGTTGGATTGAGTTTTTTGTAGTGTTTAAACTTTTATCCGCAAAATCAATAAAGTCCACAAAAACAAAACTAGTAAGTAAATTAATATCCGTTTCGCTTCCTCTAACATGAACTGCGTTAAACCATTTAGATTTTGCCATTACTGTAATTCCTGTGGCGTTACCTAATTGTGATAAATAAGATACACTTACAGGAACATCGCGCGCATCAATTGCTACGCCGTGCAATGCTTTACGGTCGATTGCCTTTTGAGTTAATATAGAAATTGGATTTGCTAATGCTGCTGCAACATCAGGTTTATCGGTTAAATAAATCCAAGCATCTTGTTGAGCAACTAAATTTTGAAAAAAAACCAGCAATATAATTAAGATAATTTTTTTCATAACTATGGGAATTTCGATAAAGTTACGAAATTACTCCCGAACCCAATAATTCATCCTCTTGATACCAAGCAACAAACTGACCTTCGGTTATTGCCGATTGTGGATTTTCAAAGGAGACATACAATCCGCTTTCAACTTTAGTAATCGTTGCCTTTTCTAATTGCTGTCGATAACGTATTCGGGCTTCAACATCCATGGATTCACCTGTTTGGAGTTCTAAATCTTCTCGAATCCAATGAATCTCTTCATTGGTTACAAATAATACATTACGGTATAATCCCGAATGATTTTTTCCTTCGCCAGCATAAATAATATTTTCAATTACATCTGTTTCAATAACATATAACGCTTCTTTTGTACCGCCAACCGCCAATCCTTTTCGCTGACCTTTGGTAAAGTAATGCGCGCCTTGATGTTTGCCAACTACTTTGCCATCAGTTTTAGTGTATTTATATTTTGATGCGTAAAATACTAATTCCGATTCTTTAGAATTAAAAGTTGGAATTTTTCTATTGAAAACATTTGAGTCAGCAGGAATTTGAACAATCTCGCCTTCTTTTGGTTTTAATTTTTGCTGCAAAAAATCTGGCAATCTAACTTTACCTATAAAACATAAACCTTGTGAATCTTTTTTATCAGCAGTAATCAAATTTTGTTCGGCAGCAATAACACGTACTTCTGGCTTTGTTAACTCACCGATTGGGAATAAAGATTTAGACAATTGCTCTTGCGATAATTGACACAAAAAATAAGATTGATCTTTATTGTTATCAACTCCGGCTAATAAACTATACGTTTCTTTTTTAGAACCATCGAGGTCACTGAGCGTAGTCGAAGTGCCTTTTCTACAATAATGACCTGTTGCTACATAATCTGCTCCTAAATCTAATGCTATTTTCATAAAAACATCAAATTTAATTTCACGATTACACAAAACATCCGGATTTGGTGTGCGTCCCATTTCATACTCACGGAACATATAATCTACAATTTTCTCTTTATAATCTTCACTTAAATCAACTACTTGAAAAGGAATCCCCAATTTTTCAGCAACCAACATTGCATCATTGCTGTCTTCTAACCAAGGGCATTCATTAGAAATTGTTACAGAATCGTCGTGCCAATTTTTCATAAACAACCCAATAACTTCATAACCTTGCTGTTGTAACAAATAGGTTGCAACACTACTATCAACACCCCCAGAAAGACCAACAACTACACGCTTCATTTTATAATTTTAAGGCTACAAAGATACTTTAAATTAAAAGATTTAAAAATTGAATGATTGAAAAGGTTGAAAGGATCTACCAAGTAAAAAATTCTGTAATTCAATAATGAAATTCCCTTTTGAAATCTTATTTTTGCAATTCAACACAACACACTATGACCTTAAATCCATTGAACGCTATTTCTCCTATTGATGGGCGTTACAGAAGTAAAGTAGAAAATTTTGCTCCCTATTTTTCTGAAAAAGCGTTGATTAAATATCGCGTGCAAGTAGAAATTGAATATTTTATTGCGCTTTGTGAAATTCCGTTACCTCAATTAGCTAATCTTGATAAAAACTTATTTCCAAAATTAAGAGAGATTTATACAGATTTTTCTGATGAAGATGCGCAACGAATTAAGGATATTGAAAAAGTAACCAATCATGATGTAAAGGCGGTCGAATATTTTATCAAGGAAGAGTTCGATACTATTGGAGGTCTAGATGCTTCGAAAGAGTTTATTCATTTCGGATTAACATCACAAGACATTAACAATACTGCAATCCCTCTTTCATTAAAAGAAGCATTGAATGCTGTGTATTATCCGATGTTAGAAGAATTAAAGGCAAAATTAGAGTCTTTATCTGAAGACTGGAGCGATGTCTCTATGCTAGCAAGAACACACGGGCAACCCGCCTCTCCTACCCGATTAGGAAAAGAAATTTATGTTTTTGTTGA
>CAZUFO010000075.1:0-10988 GCA_964619615.1 uncultured Lutibacter sp.
TGCTAGAACAAAAAACAAATCAATTAGACTCGCTAGTCAATAAAGAGTTTGATAAGGTAATGGCTCTTGATACGCTAATTAATTTTGAAAGTGAAAAAGTCAAAAAATTAGATTCGCTAATTAACACATCAACTTCAAAACTTGACTCTATCGTAAATAATAAAATGAAAATGATTAACAATTTAATTAAATAAAAATGACGAAAACAAATGCAATGGCAATAGCACCATAGTTATGTTTGCCTTTACTTCTTGTAGCGATAAGAAAACTGAAGCAAATAAAAAGGAGGAAACTACACAAGTAGAAAATGTCAAAATTATCGCTCCAACCGAAGAGCCAGCAATGAGTCAAGATTCTGTAATGAATAAATTAGATGCAACAAGTGGATTTGAATTGTCAGAAAAACTACTTAGAGAGTTTAGAGAAACTAAATTTCCTGCTAAAATAAATTAATCAAATTCATACAGATATAAATTATGGAACTTTCACATTTTAAAAAACAATGGTGGGTACCTGTTCTTTTTGGTGTTGTATTAATAGTAGTTTCCTTGTTGAAAATTTCCGAACCATCAAAAGGTTTTATAGTTATAAAAATGATAATTGGATGGTTAATATTTTCAAATGGTTTAGGCAATGTTATTTATGCTATAAAAAATAGAAAAGGAAATAAAAGCTGGCTTTGGTACTTGTTTATAGGTCTTGTAGAGATTGGTTTCGGAGCATCAATACTACTATATCCAACACTATTTGCAGGAACATTTGTTTTATTTGTAGGGATTTGGTTTGTTTTCACTGCAATATCAAGAATTAGTTATGGTGTTTCATTAAAAAAGGAAAATACTCCTTACTGGTGGCTATTTATTATCTCTGGAATTGCAATTGGGTTTTTAAGCTTTATTGTAATTACAAATCCTATTTTTGCTAAACTATACTTGGTTTACTTTATTGCAATAGCACTAATATTAGCTGGAATTACAGCTATTAGATTTGGGCTTGAAATAAGAAAAATGATTGGAATCCCAAAAGAATAGAATAAAGCACTAAAACCTAACTAGGAATAAAAATAATAGCCGAAATAGTAGTAAATTTAAGAGTTGTAACTCGCTTCAACATCATCGTAAATTGAAATATTTGAGTTACGCAGTTTGAGTTTGCTACTATTCTTATACAAACCGATAAGCGAGTTTTTAAATTAAGCCTCAAAACTCGCTCCACTCGCAGCAACAGATCTATCAATTTTTCGCATCAAACCTTGCAATACTTTACCTGGACCAACTTCTATAAATTCTGTTCCGCCATCAGCAACCATTGCTCGGATACATTGTGTCCATCTAACAGGAGCCGTTAGTTGTGCAATTAGGTTTTCTTTTATTTCTTCTGAATTTGTAACTGCTTTTGCTACTACATTTTGATATACTGGACAAGTAGGTTCACTAAAAGTAGTTTCACTAATTGCTGCTGCCAACTCTTCACGAGCAGGTTCCATTAACGGCGAGTGAAATGCTCCACCAACAGGTAATACCAAAGCACGCCTTGCTCCTTTTTCGGTTAATAACTCACAAGCTTTGTTAATTGCTTCTATTTCACCAGAAATTACCAATTGCCCAGGGCAGTTATAATTTGCTGCAACTACAATTCCGTCAATTTCAGCACATGTATCTTCAACTATTTCATCTTCTAATCCTAAAACTGCTGCCATAGTAGATTTTTGTGCTTCACATGCTTTTTGCATTGCCAAAGCACGTTTAGAAACTAATTTCAGTCCATCTTCAAAAGTCAACACACCATTTGCAACTAAGGCTGATAATTCACCTAAAGAATGCCCTGCAACCATTTCTGGCTGAAAAGAATCGCCTAAAACTTTAGCCAAAATTACTGAATGCAAAAATATTGCAGGTTGGGTAACCTTCGTTTCTTTTAATTGCTCGGCAGTTCCTTCAAACATAATATCAGTAATACTAAACCCTAAGATTTCATTTGCTTGTTCAAAAAGACCTTGGGCTAACGTTGAATTTTCGTATAAGTCCAATCCCATTCCTGAAAATTGTGCTCCTTGACCTGGAAAAATATATGCTCTCATAATTCTGTTGATTTGTTGAATTGTAAATTTATTTAATCGTTTACAAAGGTAAATAAATAATGCCAATTAACATCTAAATGTCATTCTGAGCCTGTCGAAGAATCTTTTCTTAGAGAACTTTCAAAAGAGATTCTTCACTTCATATGATGGTTTAATAATTACATTAGAAAGGTTGCTTCTCCCGATAGTTATCGGAATTGTTCGCAATGACACTATTAATTTTTAATATATTCGTACTTTATAATTTCTATGACTAATCAAAACAAACTATTAGCGCAAAACATATACTTAATTCTTGCTGGAATGTTCATTGCCGCATTAGTAGCTTCCAACTTAATTTTTCAAAAATTCTTTTATTGGGAGCCTTTTGGACGGTATCGTTTTGAAATTTCTGTTGGAATTTTACCTTACCCTATTACCTTTTTAATTACGGATATTATTTCTGAAATCTATGGAAAGAAAAAAGCAAGTCAAGTGGTGGTTGCTGGAATCGTTGCTTCCATTTTTTCTATGGGCATCATTTATATTGCCAATCATGTTCCAGCAACTGATTGGTCACCAGTTAATAATGATACGTTTACTCATGTATTCGGATTATCAGCAGTTGCGGTGTTAGCGTCTATGATGGCATACTTATTTGCTCAGTTTATCGATATCCGAATCTTTCACTATTGGAAAGCGAAAACAAAAGGAAAACATTTATGGCTGCGAAATAATTTTTCAACTTTTACATCTCAATTTATCGACACCCTTACAGTACTCACATTGTTATGTTCTTTTGGAGTAATTCAATGGGGGTTTTTTGGAAAATTGTTACTAAGCGGATTCTTATTCAAGATAATTATTGCTGCTCTTGACACCCCTATTTTATACTTCTTTGTCTATCTTTTTAGAAAGAAATTTGGATTAAAAATTGGGGAGGAAATTAGCATTTAAACTTCTAAAGAAACAACCAACCCTTCATTTGCACGAATATTAAAAACCGTATTGTCATCAAAAATTAAATACTGACCTTTAATTCCTTTTAAAACGCCTTTATAATTTCCGTTTTTCAATAAATTTAAACTCTTTACTTTCTCTGGATATTTATTTACCGGAAAATTAATCTGCATTTCTTCAGCATTTTTTAAATAATATTCTTTCGCTTCGTCAGGAATATACTGTAATAATTCTTCTTTTTTAGCCACTAAATCTGCATCAGCAATATCATTTGTTAGCATTTTTCGCCAATTAGTTTTATCAGAAACATAGGATTTTAGAGCGACCTCTGTAATTCCTGCTAAATAACGATTTGGAACTTCTACAACCTCGATAGCTTCATGCGCTCCTTGATCTATCCAACGTGTTGGCACTTGAGTTTTACGAGTAACCCCAACTTTTACATCACTAGAGTTTGCCAAATACACAATATGTGGTTTTAATTGCACCGCTTTTTCATATTCCAAATCACGATCTTGTATTCCTAAATGCGCCGTACTTAATTCTGGCTTCATAATCCAATCACCAGCTGTAGGTGTCTCAAAAAAACACGATTTACAGAAACCTTGGCGGTAAATCTCTTTATCCTTATAACAATTCAAACATTCATATTTCACAAAAGATAGTTCAATTTCTCGTTCTAATAATTGATTTACATTCAAAAAATCATTCTCCAACTCTAAATAATACTGAACGATTTCTTCATGAACAGTCATCATTTTTTTAAGCACACCTTGATAAGTCATTTGTATTTGTTATTTTTAACACGATAAAGATACTCAATTAACTATGGCTATACCAATAGTAAACTCAATAATTTCGTGGTTTTTAAAGAAACGTATTCACCAAATTGAATTGTTTTTAAAGTACCCTATTGACGTACAAGAAGAACTATTACATCAACTATTACAAACTGCAAAAGACACTGAAGTTGGTATTTTATTTGGTTTTGAAAGTATTAGCAACTACAAAGAGTTTTCCGAAAAAACCCCTATTCAAAAATACGAATCTATTTCACCATTAATAGAACGAACTCGAAAAGGTGAACAGCATTTATTTTGGAATACTTCTATTAAATGGTTTGCAAAATCAAGTGGCACCACCAATGCAAAAAGTAAATTTATTCCGTTAAGTGATGAGGCGATTGAAGATTGCCATTTAAAAGCAGGAAAAGACATGTTGTGCTTGTATTGCAATAACAATCCGGATGCAAAGATGTTTACCGGTAAAGGCTTACGACTTGGTGGAAGTTCTGATATTTACGAAGATAACAATACTTATTTTGGAGATTTATCTGCTATTATTATTGAAAATATGCCATTTTGGGCAGATTATAGCAGCGCTCCTAAACAAGAAATTGCTTTAATGGGCGATTGGGAAACGAAAATGGATGCTATTATTGAAGAGACCATAAACGAAAATATTACAAGTTTAATTGGTGTACCAAGTTGGATGTTGGTACTTCTAAATAAAGTATTGGAAGTTTCTGGAAAGGATAATATTTTAGAAGTTTGGCCAAATTTGGAAGTGTATTTTCACGGAGGCGTAAATTTTAATCCGTACCGAGAGCAGTATAAAAAATTAATACCAAAGAAAGATTTTAAATACTACGAAACTTATAATGCATCAGAAGGTTTTTTCGCCATTCAAGATCAAAATAATTCGAATGAATTACTATTAATGCTCGATTATGGTATCTTTTATGAATTTATTCCGATGACTGAATACAAAGGTGAAAATTCAGTAGCTATTCCATTATCTGAAGTGAAACAAAACATAAATTATGCATTGGTAATTACAACTAATGGCGGATTATGGAGATACCTAATTGGTGATACTGTTAAGTTTACTTCTTTAGAACCTTATCGTATAAAAATTACGGGGCGTACAAAACATTATATCAATGTATTTGGTGAAGAGTTGATTATCGAGAATGCAGAAGGTGCGCTTAAAAAAGCTTGTAAAAAAACAAAAGCAATTATTACCGAATATACCGTTGCTCCAATTTTTATGAATGGTAAAAAAAGTGGTGCACATGAATGGATGATTGAATTTAGCAAAGCACCAAAAAACCTTGCTTATTTTACTGAATTACTAGACAATGCTTTGAAATCTATTAATTCTGATTACGAAGCTAAACGCTATAATAATATGACCTTGGCAATGCCAAAAATACATGAAGCAAGACCTGGATTGTTTTATGATTGGCTAAAAATGAAAGGAAAATTAGGCGGTCAACACAAAGTACCACGACTTTCTAACTCCAGAGATTTTATGGAGGAACTGTTACAACTATCAATTGTAACCGCTAATTAAAAAATTAAATTTTTCTGTCAATTACATAACTAACCATAGTGGTTAACGATGCTTTATATTCAGAATCTGGATAGGTATTCAAAATTTCTAATGCTTGTTGTTGATACGCTTGCATTTTAGAAGTTGTATATTCAATACCTCCTTTTTCTTTGACAAAAGCAATTACTTCTTTAACTCGTTTCTTATCCCTATTATGATTTTTAACTGAGTTGATCAACCATTTTTTGTCTTTTGAATTACAATTATTCAATGCGAAAATTAATGGCAGTGTCATTTTTTGTTCTTTAATATCGATACCTGTCGGTTTCCCTATTTTGGCATCTGAGTAATCGAACAAATCATCTTTTATTTGAAATGCGATTCCGATTAATTCACCAAACTTTCGCATTTTCTCAACTTCCTCTTCACTTCCACCAACGGATGCTGCTCCAATTCCGCAACATGCAGCAATTAAAGTGGCTGTTTTCTGACGAATAATATCAAAATAAATGTCTTCTGTAATATCTAATTTTCGTGCTTTTTCAATTTGCAATAATTCCCCTTCGCTCATTTCACGAACCGCCACCGAAATCAATTTTAAAATATCAAAATCATCATTGTCAATAGACAACAATAATCCTTTAGACAATAAAAAATCTCCCACCAAAACGGCAATTTTATTTTTCCATAAAGCATTTAGAGAGAAAAAACCGCGACGCCTATTGCTATCATCAACCACATCATCATGCACCAAAGTAGCCGTGTGTATTAATTCTATAACAGATGCGCCACGAAAAGTACGTTCATCGAAATTACCATTAGAAACCATTTTGGCGACCAAAAAAACAAACATCGGTCGCATTTGTTTTCCTTTTCTTCTAACAATATAATGTGTAATTCTGTTAAGTAACGGAACATTTGAAACCATAGATTCTTTGAATTTCTCTTCAAAGAGTTCCATTTCTTTTAAAATAGGTTGTTTTATTTGTTCAACAGTCTTCATTCTGGAAATCAAAAGTAAGAAAAGAAATGTTTAAAATCTACTTTCTATTTGTCATTCTGAGTGAAACGAAGAATCTTTTTTTATTGAGATTTTTCACTATGTTCAGAATAACAAAACAATGGTGCAGTTTTTAACTAACTGAAGATTTATTCGCCAATTGCCCACAGGCAGCATCAATATCTTTACCTCTACTTCTGCGAACATTTACAACAATATCATTCATTTCTAATACCGAAACATAATCTGCAATGGCACGTTTTGGCGCTTGTTGAAACTCACCATCATCAATTGGGTTGTATTCGATAATATTTACCTTACATGGTACATATTTACAAAACGTAACCAAGGCGTCAATATCTTTTCTAGTGTCATTTATTCCACTCCAAACAATGTATTCATAGGTAATCATTCTTTCGGTTTTTTCATACCAATAGATTAACGAATCTCTTAAATCATCTAATGGAAAATGCTTATTAAACGGCATTATTTGTGTTCTGACTTTATCAATTGCGGAATGTAATGAAACTGCTAAATTGAATTTCACTTCATCATCTGCCATTTTTTTAATCATCTTTGGAACTCCAGATGTAGAAACTGTAATTCTTTTCGGAGACATTCCTAATCCTTCTGGTGATGTGATTTTTTCGATGGATTTTATGACATTGTTATAATTCATCAACGGTTCTCCCATTCCCATAAAAACAATGTTGGTCAGTTTTCGATTGTGGTACAATAAACTTTCTTGATTAATTGCAGCAACCTGATCGTAAATCTCATCAGGATTTAAATTTCGCATACGTTTTAAACGTGCAGTTGCACAAAACTTACAATCTAAACTACAGCCTACTTGACTAGATACGCATGCTGTTGTTCTCGTTTTTGTTGGAATCAATACAGATTCTACTAATAAACCATCATGTAAACGAACTGCATTTTTAATAGTACCATCTGCGCTTCGCTGCATTTCATCAACCTTAATATGATTGATTACAAAATTATCTTCGAGCATTTTTCGTGTTTCTAATGAAATATTAGTCATATCTTCAAAAGAATGAGAAACCTTACTCCATAACCATTCATAAACTTGATTGCCTCTGAATGCTTTATCGCCATTCTCTACAAAAAAATCGCGGAGTTGTTCTTTTGTTAATGCTCGTATGTCCTTTTTTTTATTCAAGAATTAAAAAATTTAATGATTAAATTTAATGTAAAAATAAAAAAACTGGCTCTAAAAAAATAGTTCCAGTTTTAATATTTTAATTATTCAATCTTTTAATCAATAATTATATAATCAACATCGCATCTCCATAAGAGTAAAAACGATATTTTTCTTTTACTGCTTCTACATACGCTTCTCTTAGGAAATCATGACCAGCAAATGCTGATGTCATCATCATTAATGTAGATTTTGGCATGTGGAAATTTGTAATCATACAGTTTGCAATTGAGAAATCATACGGAGGAAAAATAAATTTATTTGTCCAACCTTCAAATTCATTTAAGCGACCGTTTGAAGAAACAGAACTTTCTATGGTTCGCATAGAAGTGGTTCCAACGGCACAAATTCTACGTTTATTTTCGAGTGCAACATTCACAATTTTAGTTGCTTTTTCTGTAATATTAATTTTCTCAGAATCCATTTTATGTTTCGATAAATCTTCAACTTCAACAGGATTGAACGTTCCTAAACCCACATGTAACGTAACCTTTGCAAAATCTACTCCTTTAATTTCTAATCTTTTTAATAGATGTTTAGAAAAATGCATTCCAGCAGTTGGTGCTGCAACAGAGCCTTCATGTTTTGCATAAATAGTTTGGTAACGCTCAACATCCTCTGGTTCAGCGGCTCTTGTAATATATTTAGGAAGTGGTGTTTCTCCTTGTTTACTTAAGCGGGTTCTAAATTCTTCATAAGAACCATCATACAAAAAACGCAAAGTTCTTCCTCTTGAAGTTGTGTTATCTATAACCTCAGCAACTAAACTTTCATCATCACCAAAAAATAGTTTATTACCAATTCTAATTTTTCGTGCTGGATCAACCAACACATCCCACAAACGTTGTTCTTCGTTCAATTCTCTTAATAAGAATACTTCAATACGTGCACCTGTTTTTTCTTTTTCGCCATATAAACGAGCAGGAAATACTTTTGTATCGTTCATCACCAATAAATCACCTTCATCAAAATAATTGATTATGTCTTTAAATAACTTATGTTCAATAGTTTGTTCTTTTCTATTTAAAACCATTAATCGAGACTCGTCTCTGTGCTCTGCAGGATATTCTGCTAATAAATGTTCTGGATGTTCGAAATTGAATTTTGATAGCTTCATATATTATTGTGCTTTAATTTTTTAACGATTGCAAATATACAACATCGAGATAGGCGTTGTCAAGTGTTTGGCTATAAAAGTTTTATACGAGGCTATTTTTTTTTTAAAAATGAGATTTCTCATCGCTCCTATTTTCGCTCTTTCGAAATAACATTATATGCTGAAAAACTCTAAAAATTTAAGATGTTAGTTTTTGAATATCTGACCAAAAATCTGGATATGATTTTGAAACTACATTTGCATCTTCAATTTCAAGTGTAGTTTTTAATAATAACGGTGCAAAAGCCATTGCCATTCTATGATCATTAAAGGTGTTGACAAACACATTAGAATTTATTTTAGTTGAAGGTTTTAAATGTAAACTTTTATCAGTTACTTCAATTTCAGCTCCGAATTTTGACAATTCACTTTTCAAGGCTTCTAAACGATCTGTTTCTTTAATTTTTAATGTGTGTAGCCCTGTTAAATCGCAAGAAATACCCAAGCCAAAACAAGTAACCGCAATTGTTTGTGCAATATCTGGTGCATTTACCAAATCAAATTCAATATGCAGTTTACACGGTAATTCCTTTTTTAGAGTGATTGTGTTTTTACTAAAAGAAGTAGAAACTCCCAATTCTTTATAAAAATGAACTAGTGATGAATCTCCTTGTAAACTATGTTGCTTGTATGAATTTAACGTAATTGCAGCGTTTTTGCTTAAAGCAACCAAACTAAAATAATAGGATGCTGAACTCCAATCAGATTCTACTACAGCAGTTGTTTCTTTAATAGATTTTGTAGCTGCAACTTTTACTGTATTTCCGCTCCAAGAGTTTTCAATTCCGAGTTCAGTCAACAATCCTAAGGTCATTTTTATATAAGGTACAGAAGTTACTTTTCCTTCAAATTCTAATTCCAAACCGTTTTCTAGACTTGGAGCAATTAACAATAGTGAAGAAATATACTGGCTACTCACATTTCCGTTGATTAAAACTTTACTTTGTGTCAGTTTTTTACCGATAATTTTTATTGGTGGATAGCCTTCATTTTCTACATAAGAAATATCTGCTCCTATAGATTTTAAAGCATCTACCAATATTTTAATCGGACGTTCCTTCATTCTTTTAGAGCCAGTCAAAATAGTTTCACGACCTTCGGCAACTGAAAAATAAGATGTTAAAAACCGCATGGCAGTTCCTGCATGAGAAATATCTACAACAACTTCATCAGACGCTAACGCTTTTTGCATATAGTTTGCATCATCAGAATTACCAAGGTTTTCAATCTTTAAATTTTTGAAAAATTGTTGCAAGATTAACAATCTATTCGATTCACTTTTTGAACCCGTAATCTGTATATCTCCCTCTAAAGGATTTGAATATTGTTTTAAAACTAAATCCACACTTATTTCTTTATAAATTTATAATAACCTGCCATTAACAAACCATAAAGTAACGACATTGATACTTGCATTTTAAAAAATTGTTGCCATTTACCGTTGATGAAATATTCGTTTTTTAACCCTTCTACTCCTTCAAAATTAAAGAAGCCCATAAACAAACGCATGATGCTTACCAACACAAAAAATACGATGGTAAATCGTATGGCTAATTTTAGAAAGGAGGTTTTTTTATATTGATTCATGGTTTTATCTTTAGTCAAACTGAGCCTGTCGAAGTTTTTAATATTGTCTTCGACAAGCTCAGACTGACAATCCTATTTTAATTTTTCATTATTTTGATGACGGTCGTGGTCTCGTTTGGTTTTTACGTCTAACTTTTTATCAAAAGCATCTTGTAAATCAATACCTGTTTGGTTTGCTAAACATAATACCACAAATAAAACATCGGCTAATTCTTCGCCTAAGTCTTTATTTTTATCGCTTTCTTTTTCACTTTGCTCGCCGTAACGACGGGCAATAATACGAGCTACTTCACCAACTTCTTCGGTTAATTGCGCCATATTAGTTAATTCATTAAAATAACGAACGCCATGTTCTTTAATCCAATCATCAACGATGAGTTGTGCTCCTTTTATGTCCATAATGCAACTTAGGTTGTCACACTGAGCCTGTAGAAGTGTATAAAATAAGGTCTTCGACAGGCTCAGACTGACACTATTTATTTAAAAACCCAAAGATAGGAGTTCTAAATTTAGTTTGTTTCTAAAAGTTAAAAAATATACCTTCGCTTACTTGTGCTGAATTCATTTCAGTATCGAACGATATAATCAATTGAAACTGAAGATATTTTAACCGTTGGCAAACATTAGAAAAAAAAAAAAAAAATTAAAAATTTTAGAATTTTGAAGTTATAAA
>CAZUFO010000076.1:0-10846 GCA_964619615.1 uncultured Lutibacter sp.
CCTTGATATTGAGCATTGTGAATGGTTAATACATTCGGAATTTTATTCAGCGATTTATACCTAAAAGATTCTTGTAGCATAAATGGGATTAAACCTACATGATGATCATGACAATGAATTATTGTTGGTTTTGTTTTCCAAGTTAGCATCCAATCTAACGCTACAATGCTAAATGCTAAAAATCGACTAGAATCATCGAATGAATAAACATAATCAACCGATAAGAGATTTGGGATTCTAACAAAATAAATTTTGAATCCTAAGTTGTTGTTTTTTAAAGTTAGTATTTCAAAATGATGCGTTTCATTGCCCAATTCTAATGTGTCCGAAAAAATTGATTTAAAGTCATTTTCTTGCGTGAATTTATTATCATAAAAGGGCATGATAACTTCCGAAACTGTTTTGTTGTCCGATTGATATTTTGGCAAAGCACCAACTACATCGGCTAATCCACCAACTTTAGCTGCAGGGTAACATTCAGCACTTAAATGTATTATTTTCAATGGTATTGAATATAAGTTACAAAATTATTTAATTTACATCAGAAATCAGTATAGTTTTTTGTAAAACTATACTTCTGACTAAACTATTGTAAATATGACGAATAAGGCGGTAAATAAATGAGAATACCCTAATCGTTTAACTTTAAAACAGCCATAAACGCTTGTTGAGGGATTTCTACATTACCCACTTGTCGCATTCTTTTTTTTCCTTTCTTTTGTTTTTCTAAAAGTTTACGTTTACGAGAAATATCACCACCATAACATTTTGCAGTAACATCTTTCCGCAATGCTTTAATCGTTTCACGCGAAATAATTTTAGCACCAACTGCTGCTTGAATCGGAATATCGAATTGTTGCCTTGGGATTAATTCCTTCAATTTTTCACACATTTTTTTACCAATATGTTGTGCATTGTCTGCGTGAATTAATGCTGAAAGAGCATCAACTGAATTACCATTTAATAAAATATCTAAACGAACTAGTTTAGATTCTCGCATTCCAATAGGAGAATAATCAAAAGAAGCATAGCCTTTAGAAACGGTTTTTAAGCGATCATAGAAATCAAATACAATCTCAGCCAAAGGCATATCAAAAGTTAATTCTACACGTTCGGTTGTTAAATAGGTTTGATTGGTAATCATTCCTCTTTTTTCGATACAAAGTGACATTACATTACCAACAAAATCGGCTTTTGTAATGATAGAAGCTTTGATGAAAGGTTCTTCAATTCTATTAAGAGTAGAAGGGTCTGGTAAATCAGAAGGGTTATTTAATATAAATGCAGTATCAGGTTCTCTGTTTGTAAATGCGTGATAAGACACATTGGGAACCGTAGTAATTACGGTCATATTAAACTCACGTTCTAAACGTTCTTGGATAATTTCCATGTGTAACATTCCTAAGAATCCACAACGGAAACCAAAGCCCAAAGCGGCAGAACTTTCTGGTTGAAAAACTAAAGAGGCATCATTCAACTGTAGTTTTTCCATAGAGTTTCTCAACTCCTCATAATCTTCTGTGTCAACTGGGTAAATACCCGCAAATACCATAGGTTTTACATCTTCAAACCCTTCTACAATATTGGTGGTTGGGTTTTTTGCATCGGTAATTGTATCACCAACTTTTACTTCTTTTGCCGTTTTTATTCCGGTTATTAAATAACCAACGTCTCCTGCTTTTACAGATTTTTTTGCGACTTGTTCCAACTTTAATGTTCCAACTTCATCAGCAAAATATTCATTTTCTGTTGCAACAAATTTTATTCGTTGTCCTTTTTTAATTTCTCCATTAAAAACTCTAAAATACGTTTCAATTCCTCTAAAAGTATTGTAAACAGAGTCGAAAATTAACGCTTGTAAGGGAGCGTTTACATCTCCTTTCGGAGCCGGAATACGTTCAATAACAGCTTTTAAAATATCAGCAACTCCAAAACCAGTTTTACCACTTGCATGAATCACTTCTTCTGGGTCACAGCCTAATAAGTCAACAATATCATCAGTTACTTCTTCAGGGTTTGCACTCGGTAAATCAATTTTATTTAAAATTGGAATGATCTCTAAATCATTCTCTAATGCTAAATATAAGTTAGAAATGGTTTGCGCCTGAATACTTTGTGCAGCATCAACAATTAACAAAGCACCTTCACAAGCTGCGATAGAACGAGAAACTTCATAAGAAAAATCTACGTGACCCGGAGTGTCAATTAAATTCAGGATATATTCTTGACCTTCAAAAGTATATTCCATTTGAATGGCATGCGATTTTATGGTAATTCCACGTTCGCGCTCCAAATCCATCGTATCTAATAACTGATCCTTTTTTTCGCGATCAGTTACAGCGCCAGTAAATTCTAATAATCTATCGGCAAGTGTGCTTTTACCATGATCAATATGTGCTATAATGCAAAAATTTCTAATGTGCTTCATCTAATTATTTCCTTCTTTCAGGGTGCAAATATACTCATTAATCCACCCACTCTGCAATAAAAAGATTGGTGTCGTGCGTACCGTGATTGTTTCTGTTTGATGAGAAGATTAATTTTGTTCCATCAGGCGAAAACATAGGGAAAGCATCAAACACTGCATCGTAAGTTATTTGCTCTAAGTTTTGCCCATCTATATCAATCATAAACAGATTAAAACCATCGTGTTTTTCTTTATGATGATTGGTTGAAAATATAATTTTTTCACCACTTGGATGAAAAAATGGAGCCCAATTTGCAGCGCCTAAATCGGTGATTTTTTTCAAATCACTTCCATCTACATTACAGATGTATAATTCCATATGTGTTGGCATTACCAAACCATCAGCTAACAAATCTTTGTATTCTTTTATTTCTGTTTTGGTTTTTGGTCTTGAAGAACGGAATAAAATTTTAGTGCCATCTGGTGAGAAAAAGGCGCCACCATCATACCCTAATTCATGCGTGATTTGTTTTACGTCAGAACCGTCAATATTCATAGTAAACAATTCTAAATCGCCAGAGCGGGTAGAAGTAAATACAATTTTATCACCTTTTGGAGAAACCGTAGGTTCTGCATCATAACCAGGTTCATTTGTCAATTGACTTATAATGTTTCCTTGTAAGTCTGCAACGAAAATATCGAAGGTGTTATACACAGGCCAAATATATTTACCGCCGTAATCTTCTTTTTTTGGTTTAGGCGGACAAGCGTTACCACCCAAATGAGTAGATGAATAAACAATTGTGGAATCGCCTGGCAAAAAATAACTACAGGTTGTTCGCCCTTTTCCTGTGCTTATTAATTGTGGAATTTTATCGCCCTCTAAAATTTCATCAGCACTCATTGTAAAAATTTGATCACATTCCAATCCCCATGCTTTTGTATTTGCTTGAAAGGTAATTTTTGTTCCGTCAAAACTCCAATATGCTTCCGCATTATCACCACCAAAAGTAAGTTGTTTCACATTTTTTAAATGTTTTTCTGGATGGTAATGAATTTTGTCAACAATTTTTGTTGCTCCAGATTTAGAATCGGCTTTATGCTGTTCTTTATCAACCAATTTGCCTTTAGAACAAGAAACGACAAGCAATGTAATTATTAGAATATATAGAACCCTCATTAGTATAATTATTTAGTATTTTTGTGCAAAATTAATTAAACATATTCAATAATGAAAAAAATATTTACAGCAATATTTTTTATGACTATCGGAATGTATGCGCAAGAAAACCAAATGGAAGCGGATGTTACTTTTTTAGCTGATGATAAATTAGAAGGAAGAAACACAGGGTCTGAAGGAGAGAAGTTAGCTGCAGATTATATTATAAAGAGATTTGAAGAATTGGGATATACACCTAAAGGAACTGATGGTTATTTTCAGTCGTTTACCTTTAAACCAAAAGCACACCCACATGCAAAAGTGAAGTTTACCGATACCATTGCAGAAAATACAATTACAGGGAGAAATGTAATTGCATTTCTTGATAACGGTGTAGAAAACACTATTATTATTGGTGCACATTATGACCATTTAGGTTTCGGAAATCAAGGTTCTTTGCATAGAGGTGAAAAAGCAATTCATAATGGTGCAGACGATAATGCAAGCGGCGTAGCAGTGATGTTAAATCTTGCCGCAAAACTTAAAAACGAAAACACTAAGAATAACTATTTATTTATGGCTTTTTCTGGGGAAGAAATGGGATTGTTAGGCTCTAATTACTTTGTAAAACACGCAACTATTGATATGGCGAAGGCTAACTATATGATAAATATGGATATGGTTGGGCGTTTAAAAGAAAGCAAAACATTAGCTGTTTACGGTGTTGGAACATCACCAATTTTAAAAGAAACTGTTGAAAAAAATGCAACAAATAAATTTCATCTAATTTTAAAAGAATCTGGAGTTGGGCCATCAGATCACACTTCTTTTTATTTAAATGATATGCCAGTACTACATTTATTTACTGGACAACATGAAGATTATCACAAACCTTCTGATGATTCAAATTTATTGAATTACGAAGGGATGAATGAGATTTCAAATTATGTATTTGATATTATTTCTGATTTAGATGATGATGGAAAATTAGTTTTTACTAAAACGAAGAATGAAGCGCAAAAAGGTTCTAAATTTAAAGTAACATTGGGTATTGTTCCAGATTATTTATTCGACGGAAAAGGAATGCGGATAGATGGTGTTTCTGACGATAAACCAGCACAGAAAGCTGGAATTATAAAAGGAGATATTGTAGTGAAAATGGGTGAGTTAAAAATTACTGATATGATGAGTTATATAAAAGGATTATCGCAATTTGAAAAAGGGCAAACAGCAAAAGTTGTTGTGATGCGTGATGGTAAAGAGGTTGAGGTTGAAGTAACATTTTAGCTTCGACTCGCTCAGCTGCCAAAAATAAAAATCAGGAATGACATCGTCAGTTCGAGTAATTTTTTCAAGGAAATTGTATCGAGAACATTTGAAGATAGATTGTATTTCGATAATCTCATTGAATTTAAACTAAACGGTCACACTGCCTCGATAGTTATCGAGATTGTCGAAGTGGTTTTATAAAAAATAAAATAAAATTGGTAAAAATAGGAGACATAGAATTACCAGATTTTCCATTGTTGTTAGCGCCGATGGAAGACGTTAGCGACCCACCATTTCGCGCCTTATGTAAAGAACAAGGCGCTGATGTAGTTTATACAGAATTTATTTCTTCGGAAGGTTTGATTCGCGATGCTGCAAAATCGATTAAAAAACTAGATATCTACGAAAAAGAACGTCCAGTTGGAATTCAAATATTTGGTGCGAATTTAGACTCGATGCTACGTACAATTGAAATTGTTGAGCAATCAAAACCAGATATTATTGACATTAATTTTGGTTGTCCTGTGAAGAAAGTGGTTTCAAAAGGAGCAGGAGCAGGGATTTTAAAAGATATTGACTTAATGGTTTCTTTGACTGAAGCCATGGTTAAACATACCGATTTACCGATTACTGTTAAAACGCGTTTAGGTTGGGATCATGATTCTATAAGAATAGTGGAAGTTGCTGAGCGACTACAAGATGTTGGTTGTAAATCAATTGCAATTCATGGTAGAACTAGAGCGCAAATGTATAAAGGAACTGCGGATTGGGCACCGATTGCTGAGGTAAAAAACAATTCTAGAATGCACATTCCTGTTTTTGGAAATGGAGATATTTCAACCCCAGAAAAAGCAATGTCTATGCGTGATGATTACGGATTAGATGGCGCTATGATTGGAAGAGCAACAATAGGTAATCCGTGGTTTTTTAAACAGGTAAAACACTTTTTTGAAACAGGAGAACACTTGCCAGAAATTACAATTGCAGAAAGAGTGGCGATGGCAAAAAGACATTTAGAACTCGAAATTGCTTGGAAAGAAGTAGAAATTGTGGGCGTAATGGAAACTAGAAGGCATTATCAAAGGAATTCCTAATTTTAAACCCTATCGACTTAAAATGGTGAATCAGATTCTGCACAAGAAGTGTATGACGTGCTTGATGAAGTGTTGCAAAAGTTTGGTTAAGTGAGCCATAATTTAAAATACATAATTACTCCACCACTTCTTTCGTAATTCGACTACTTGCAATTTTTGCGGCAATAAAACCTAAAACTAAAATGGTAAAGAATACAATAATTACATTAGATAACTGAAACTCAACCGGAAATGCTAAAGTTGATGTAATCATAAACAAGCCATAGGTTTTTTGAGTGAAAACCAAAAGAATTGCTAAAATAAGCCCAATAATCAACCCGAAAATACAGAGTAAAAACCCTTGGAGTACAAATATTTTTCGAATATCTTTTAGGGTTGCACCTAAATTATAGAGTGTTTTTAAGTTTGCTTTTTTATCAAAAATCATCATAATTAAGGCGCCAATTACGTTGAATAATGCGATAATTAATATCAATGTAAAAATTAAATACGAAGCTAAATTTTCTGTATTCAACATTTTATAGAAGGTTGCGTTTAATTGTTCTCTTGTTTGAATTTTAAAATCGTCCCCAATTTTTTGTTGGAGTTGATTGATAATAATAGAACGGTTATCAATGTTTGTTACTTTAACTTCAACAGCACTAATTTGATTGGTTTTGTAACTCAATAGTTTTTGAGCGAGTTGTAATGGAATAAAAACAAATTTCCGGTCTAATTCCTCGGTCAATGCGAAAATTCCGACTGGTTGTACAATAATAGAACTGATGTCATTTTTAACACTTGTTACATATCCACTTCCGGGTTTTGGAACATATATTTTTAGAGGCTCTAAATAATCGTTAATTCCCATAGAAAGTTTATTAGAAATAGTATTTCCAATAATTGCTTGGTTGGTAAAATCAAAATCAAGCCAGCGCCCAATTACAATGGCAGTGTCAACATTATTAATTTTGATGTAGTTTTCTTCAACACCTTTTATATATGCCAATTCCGTTTTGCCTTTAAATTCAAAAAAGGCACGTTCTTCAATTACATTGGTATATTCATAAATACCTGCTGTTTCTTCAAGAGAATTTTTAAAATTTTGTGTGAACTCGAATGATTTTCCTTTTACTGCGGTAATTTTAAAATCGGGGTCCGAAGTTTGTAGAAAACTAACACTAAACGTTTTTAAACCTGCAAATCCGGAGAGTACAATAAACAACGCCATGGTGCCAATAATAACACCTAGGGTTGCAATAATGGTGATAATGTTTATAGTGTTGTTACTGCTTTTTGAAAACAAATAACGTTTTGCAATGTACAGCGGGAAGTTCAAATTTATCTTTTTTGGCGTTTATTTAATATCGTAGGATCCTTAATTGGGTTGTCTTCTTTCCCTTTTAAAGCATTGTCTATTTTATCTATATAATCTAAAGAATCATCACCATAAAAGAATAATTGCGGCATTCTACGTAACTGATTTCTTGTTCGCCTCGCCATTTCATATCTAATAACCCTTGTATTAGAAACGATTCCTTTCAGTAATTCATCTCTTTTTTCTGATGGAAAAATACTTAAATAAATTTTCGCTTCACCTAAATCACTAGTTACACGTACTTTTGTAACGGAGATTAAAACACCTTTCATTCCATCACGAGCTGCACTTTGCAATACATCAACCAAATCTTTTTGCAATACGCCGGCAATTTTTTTCTGTCTGTTTGTTTCCATGATGCAAAAGTAAGGTATATTTGAAAAGGATAAGAGAATTCGTATGAAAAAAATAGAACACATTGGTATTGCGGTTAAGGATTTAGACGTTTCAAATACATTGTTTGCTAAATTGTTTGGCAAGGCGCATTATAAAACAGAAACGGTGGAGAGTGAGGGTGTAAAAACTTCTTTTTTTGATGTGGGTCCGAATAAAATAGAATTGTTACAAGCGTTAGATAAAGAGAGCCCAATTGCTAAATTTATAGACAAGAAAGGCGAAGGTGTCCATCATATTGCTTTTGCAGTTGATGATATTGTTGCTGAAATTACCCGATTAAAATCCGAAGGGTTTACTGTGTTAAATGATAAACCAAAAAAAGGCGCAGATAATAAATTAGTTGCTTTTTTACATCCTAAATCTACAAATGGAGTGTTGATTGAATTGTGTCAAGAAATTGAGTAATAAATACTACAATTACTTCGTTATAAATTGAATTGAAATTTAGATGCAATTTGTATCTTGCACCAAATAAAAAGAATACATGTCTAAATCTTTTGAAAAATATCAAAACCGTCGATTACGCTCTTCGTATGCTTCGGTGGTAATTAGTGTTGCATTAGTGTTGTTTTTATTGGGGATGTTGGGTTTGTTAATTGTAAAAACGAAAACTGTTTCAGACCATTTTAAAGAGCAAGTTGCAATTACCGTTTTTTTAAATGATTCTGCAAAAGAGAAATCAATTCAACAATTACAATCAGAAATAGAAAAGGATGAATTTGTGAAGTCAGTTAAATTTATTTCTAAGGAAGAGGCAGCAAAACAATTTAGTGTTGATATTGGGGAAGATTTTATTGAATATTTAGGAGCAAACCCTTTAAAAAACGCCATTGATATTTATATAAAATCAGAATTCGTTACTCCAGAAAAAATGACAGAGATTGAGACTAATCTGGCTAAAAACAAGATTGTTTTTGAAGTAACCTATGACAAGCCATTGATAGAATTATTGACAAAAAACATCCAACGGATTAGTTTTTGGGTGCTCATATTTAGTGCCGTTTTTATGCTGATTGCGGTAGTTTTAATCAATAGCGCCATTCGATTATCGGTATATTCTAAACGATTTACTATTAAAACCATGCAAATGGTTGGTGCTACCAAAGGGTTTATTAGAAAACCATTTATTTGGAAAGGTGTAAAGCTCGGAATTACTGGTGCATTTGTTGCAATTGTAGGAATATTGGCTGTTGTTTTTTATCTGGATAAAAACATTCCTGAAATTCAATTAATGTCAGATAAAATATTATTAGCATCACTATTTGGAGTCATATTATTAATCGGAATATTAATTACATTTGTAAGTACTTTTATAGCAACACAACGATTTTTAAATTTACGAACAGAGGAATTATATTATTAAAAAATGAAGAAAAAAGAGAGTAATAAAGAGTTCCTTTTTGGGAAGAAAAACTATATAATAATGGTCGTTGGATTGGCTGTTATTGCATTGGGTTTTATTTTAATGGCAGGTGGCGGAAGTGATGACCCAGAAGTTTTTAATGAAGCTATTTATAACTTTCAAAGAATACGTTTAGCACCTACATTAATTTTGATTGGTTTAGCTATAGAATTCTATGCAATATTTGCTAAGTCAGATTCATAATGAGTTATTTTGAAGCGTTAATATTAGGATTAATTCAAGGATTAACAGAATTTTTACCAGTTTCTTCTAGCGGACATTTAGAGTTGACAAAAGCTATTTTAGGTAACCAATCTTTACCTTCAGAAAGCCTAACTTTTACAGTAATTTTACATTTTGCTACTGCATTAAGTACCATTGTTATTTTTAGAAAAGAAGCGTTAGAGATTTTTAAAGGGTTATTTCAATTCAAATGGAATGAAGAAACACAGTTTTCTTTAAAAATAATTGCGTCAATGATTCCTGCAGCCTTAATAGGTTTTTATTTTGAGAATGAATTAGAATCGTTGTTTGGTGGGCAAATATTACTCGTTGGTTTTATGCTAATTATTACTGCGATGCTTTTGTTATTTGCTGATAGAGCCAAAAACACAAAAAAGGAGGTTAATTTTGGAAATGCTATTATCATTGGAGTTGCACAAGCAATTGCAATGTTACCAGGCATTTCAAGATCAGGTGCTACAATTTCAACAGCGGTTTTATTAGGTGTAGATAGGGCAAAGGCAGCGAAATTTTCCTTTTTAATGGTGGTGCCATTAATTATAGGTAAAGTTTGTAAAGATATTTTAGGCGGTGAAATAAGTTTAGATAGTTCGCAAATTGGAGTTTATTCTGTTGGATTTATTACAGCATTTATTTCTGGAATGTTTGCCTGTAATTGGATGATTTCTTTAGTAAAAAGGAGTAAACTATCTTACTTTGCATTGTACTGTGCAATAGTTGGTGTTATTGCGATTGTTTATTCATTAATGTAAAAAATGACTTTAGAAGATTACCAAAGCGGACACGTTTTATTGATTGATAAGCCTTTGAATTGGACTTCCTTTCAAGTGGTGAATAAACTGCGTTGGGAAATTCGTCAGAAGTTTAATATTAAAAAAATAAAGGTGGGTCATGCGGGCACTTTAGATCCTCTGGCAACAGGTTTGTTAATATTGTGTACTGGTAAATTCACCAAAAAAATAGAAACATTTCAAGCGCAAGAAAAAGAATATACAGGAACTATAACAGTTGGTGGAACTACACCAAGTTACGATTTAGAAACCGAGATAGATAAAACGTTTCCTATAGAACATATTTCGGGAGGGATTATTCATAAAACGACACAACAATTTATTGGGGAACTTGCTCAAAAACCACCTATTTTTTCAGCCATTAAAAAAGAAGGGAAAAGATTATATGATATTGCTAGAGCAGGAGAAACTGTTGAGATTAAACCTAGAAACATCACAATAAGTGAATTTGAAATCACAAATATTCAATTACCAAATATAGATTTTAGAGTGGTTTGTAGTAAAGGAACTTATATTCGTTCCTTGGCGTATGATTTTGGATTGGCATTGAATTCTGGTGCGCATTTATCCGCTTTAAGGCGTACAAAAATTGGTAATTTTTCTGTTGATGAAGCAAAAACTATAGAAGGTTTTTCTGAAGAATTGAAAGCAGAATAAATTAATTGCCATTCCTACGAAAGCAGGAGCCTAAACCAAACTAATAAATAGATTCCTGCTTTCGCAGGAAT
>CAZUFO010000077.1:0-10688 GCA_964619615.1 uncultured Lutibacter sp.
AAATTCAGAATGAAAGGT
The DNA here is from genome assembly GCA_964619615.1 of uncultured Lutibacter sp. GTDB lineage: Bacteria > Bacteroidota > Bacteroidia > Flavobacteriales > Flavobacteriaceae > Urechidicola. The sequence goes on from CAZUFO010000077.1 coordinate 19, forward strand.
ATTAAAAGTACCAACCCAATTTCAGTTGGAGACCATGTAGATTTTGAATTAGAAGCCTCGAAAGAAACGGGTGTAATTAGTAAAATTCACGATCGTAAGAATTATATTGTACGGAAGTCGGTTAATCTTTCTAAGCAAATACATATTATTGCTGCGAATATTGATGTCGCTTTTTTGTTAATTACGATTGATAATCCGCCTACTTTTCCAGGTTTTATAGATCGTTTTTTAGCCACTGCAGAAGCTTATAATATTCCTGCAGTGTTGCTTTTTAATAAAATAGATTCGTATGAAGATGCTCAATTAGAAATGGTGGAAGAATTGACGCAAATTTATTCAGATATTGGGTATGTGTGTATTAAAATTTCGGCAACTGAAAACTTTAATATTGATTTGGTTAAAGAGTTGATGAAAGATAAAGTGACTATGTTTTCTGGCCATTCTGGTGTTGGAAAAAGCACGTTAATTAATGCCATTGAGCCTACTTTAAATATAAAAACTGCTAAAATATCATCACAGCATAAACAAGGATTGCATACTACCACTTTTGCAGAAATGCACGAACTGGCTTTTGGCGGTTTTATTATAGATACTCCTGGGATAAAAGGGTTTGGGGTTGTGGATTTTGAGCCGCATCAAATCACCGATTATTTTCCTGAGTTTTTTGCGCTAAAGAAAGATTGTAAATTCAATAATTGTTTACACGAAAACGAGCCAAATTGCGCTGTAAAAAAAGCATTAAAAGAAGATAGAATTGCACCATCTCGATATTTTAGTTATTTACAAATGTTGAATAAAGAAGATGAGCATTTTAGGCAGAACGTAAGAGGTGATTTATGAACCGAGCATTTGTAGATTATCGCTATTTTCTAAAATGATTAATAACGGACACATGTGTCCGTTAAAAATAATAGATAAAAGACATGAAGGTAGTTGTTCAAAGAGTTATAAGCGCATCGGTTACTGTTGAAAGAAAAGTAATTAGTGAAATAAAGCAAGGATTATTAATTCTTTTAGGCATTGAAATTGAAGATTCGCTTGACGATATTCAGTGGCTGTGTAAAAAGATTATGAATCTTAGAATTTTTAATGATGAAAATGAAGTGATGAATAATTCATTACTTCAAATAAATGGTGATGCAATTATTGTGAGTCAATTTACATTGCAAGCATCAACAAAAAAAGGGAATAGACCTTCCTATTTAAAAGCCGCAAAACCATCTATTTCCATTCCGTTATACGAACAATTTATTGCACAATTTGAAACCGATTTAGGTAAAAAAGTTGGAATCGGAATTTTTGGAGCAGATATGAAAGTTGAATTAGTAAATGATGGACCAGTAACTATTGTAATAGACTCTAAAAATAGAGTTTAGAAAAAACAACAACTTTTGTAATTTAGATAAATATTTTTCGTCTTAAATAAACAAACTAAAAAACCATTAAATATGAAATTAGCAAAAACACTATTAATATTAACACTATTAATTACCATGTCTTTTACAACAGTTAGTAATGATCAATATTCAGTAGTAGTTGAAGAATCTACAATTGAATGGAAAGGTTTTAAACCAACAGGAGATCATTTTGGCATAATTGCTATTAAAGAAGGCTCTTTAGTAGTTTCTGGAAAACAACTAATCACGGGCAGTTTTACAATTGATATGAACTCAATAAAAGTAACAGATTCTGATAGTCCAAGACTAGAGAAGCATTTAAAAAGCGATGACTTCTTTGGAGTTAAAGAATTTTCTACTGCAAAATTTGATATTTCAGGAAGCCAAATAGTAGATGGTAAAACCTTAGTAAAAGGGTTTTTAACGATTAAAAATATTAGGAAAGAGATTAGTTTTCTGGCTAATATTTCAACAAACAAAATGGGGCAGTTGGTTTTAGAAAGCGATACTTTTAAAATAAACCGTGCAGATTTTAATGTAAAATTTAAATCTAAAACGTTTTATGCCAACTTAAAAGATAAATTTATTAATGATGAGTTTGAATTAAAAGTCAAAGTTGTTTCTGTAAAATAACAACAGAATTTACCGTGGAGAATAAAAAGAATTAGTATAAATTTGCTGTCTAATAATAAATTATAAAAAAATGAAAAAATTAATTTTAATACTATTGATTGTAGTTACTGCTACTTCATGTAAAAAAAACAATGAAAATAGAGTTACGGTTGTTAAAGAGGTAAAAACGACTATGGTTGCACCAACTGAGATAGATGTTGCTGTATCTACTGTAAAATGGAAAGGATTTGAACCTACAGGAGAACATGAAGGTACTATTTCTTTATCAAAAGGGACCCTTGAATTAAATCAAGGAAAACTAGCCGGTGGTTCTGTTGTAATTGATATGAATACGATTGTAAATACCGACATTCCAGCCGACAGTGAATACAATGCTAAAATGGTAGGTCACTTAAAATCAGCTGACTTTTTTGACGTAGAAAAATTTCCAACAGCAACTTTTGAATTTACAGAAATTAAAGAAATTGACGGTAAATTAAATATCGGTGGTAATTTAACGATAAAAGGAATAACTAAAAACATCACTATTCCAGCAACATTAGATGCTCAAAACGGAATTACTACTTTAAAAAGTGATGTCTTTACAATTGATAGAACAGATTTTAATGTACGCTATGGTTCAAAAAAATTCTTCGATAATTTAAAGGATAAATTTATTAATGATGAATTTGAATTGTCTTTTGAAATAAAGACGGTTCAATAGTAATTTATTGAAAATTATATAAAAGTCTGTGATGAAAATTACAGACTTTTTTTGTGTCTAAAAAAAGCTGTAATTTGGGGCTTTAAAAATTAATATTAGAATATGCCAAGCCAAGAAAACCCCAAAGAAATTAAAATTCAAGATCAAAAAATAATTGAAAATAAAGAGTTGAATATCTGGGAAGCATTAATTCCTATCTTAATTTTAATTTCAATTTTAGCGTATAATATTTTTTATGCCGATGGCGAATTATTAGGGGAGTATTCATATCAATATATTTTGTTGACTGGAGGGTTAATAGCCGCAATAGTTGGATTATTCAACAAGGTGCCTATTAAGACAATGCTTATTGAGGTTTTAGAAAATTGGAAAAGTGTTTTTGTTCCGTTAATGATATTGTTTTTGGTAGGCGCTTTGGCAGGAACTTGGTTGGTAAGTGGCATCATTCCAGCAATGGTATATTATGGCTTACAAGTATTAAATCCAACAATATTTTTACCAGCATCTGTTATAATAGCTTCTATTATTTCTATTGCTACTGGAAGCTCTTGGACAACATCAGCTACTGTGGGTATTGCTTTGGTAGGTATTGGAAGCGCCTTAGGGATTCCAACAGGTATGATTGCTGGAGCCGTAATTTCTGGCGCATATTTTGGAGATAAAATGTCGCCAATGAGTGATACCACCAATCTTGCACCAGCAATGGCAGGAACAGATTTGTTTACACATATTAGATATATGTCACTCACTACAGTACCAACTATCATTATTACAATTATTATTTTCAGTGTTTTAGGTTTGTCGATTGATGTTACTGGGAATACAGATATAAGTGATTTGCTTGTAACAATTAAAAGTACTTTTAATATAACACCGTGGTTATTTTTAGTGCCATTAGTTGTTATTGTATTAATTATTTTTAAGACCAAGCCGTTAATTGCACTCGGAATAGGAGTGGCTTTGGCTGCAGTCTTTGCATTTATTTTTCAAACAGATATCTTAAACTCTTTATCGGATTCTAGTATAAAATCAATTATCAACGCTGTTTTTACAGAAACTCAAATTAATACTTCGGATGAAAAGTTATCTGAATTATTTAAAGCAAAAGGAGTTTTTGGAATGAGGTGGACCGTATTATTAGTTTTATCAGCAATGGTATTTGGTGGTATTATGGATGGTGTTGGAGCATTGGCTAGAATTACTAAGGAATTATTAAAGTTGGTTAAATCTACCTTTGGGTTGTTTACAAGTACAGTTGCAAGTTGTATAGGTTTAAATATTGTTGCTTCAGACCAATATTTAGCAATAGTAATTCCAGGTAAAATGTTTAAAAAAGCCTATGAAGATAAAGGATTAGCGCCAGAAAATTTAAGTAGAACCTTAGAAGATGCTGGTACTGTAACAGCGGTATTAATCCCTTGGAATACTTGTGGAGCATATCAATCTAGCGTGCTTGGTGTAGATACATTTTCGTATGCAGGTTATGCTATTTTTAATTATTTAAGCCCGTTTATGACGTTGTTATTTGCAGCATTTAATATTAAAATAAAACAGCTGAGAAAGAAATAGAAATTATGGAAGCAATAGAAAAAGCAATCTCGTTTTTAAGTCCAGAATTACGGTCAGAGATTTTAGAATTTGCCCAAGTAATGGAAATTCCAAAAGGGACAGAAATTCTTAGAGAAGGTCAATATATTAAAGTAATACCAATTGTTATTGAAGGTTTATTAAAGGTGTTTTCGAGTTTTGATGATAAAGATTTACTGTTATACTATATCAAACCTAGCGAAAGTTGCATCATGTCTTTTTCTTCAAGTATTAAAGACGAACCAAGTAATGTGTATGCAATAACTGAAGAAGATTCTAAAATATTATTGCTCCCGGTTGATAAAGTTTCTAAATGGGTTGATGATTTTCCAAGCATGAATCAACTATTTTATCAGCAATACAATCTTCGATATTCAGAATTATTAGATACTATTCATCATTTGTTGTTCAATAAAATGGACAAACGCTTATTAGAATATTTGCTTGAAAAGAAGCAAATGACAAACCAAAATCCAATCAAAATTTCTCATCGCGAAATAGCAAATGATTTAGGAACCGCTAGAGAAGTCATAAGCCGAGTGATGAAAAAATTAGAAACTGAAGGAAAGTTAAAACAGCATTCTAGAAGCATAGAAGTTTTTTAAAGCGTTTATTTTCAATTCCTTTTTTCAAAAATAATAAGAAAAACTTTACTATTTGTGACTTTAGTTACTGCACAGCACTATAATTCAATGTAATTTTACCAAGAAGAAATCGAAAATAGTTAGTTAGTTTTGACTAATGTTATTTTAAGATTTAATATAGTCTTGTATAGTTAAACGTTTTAAGAATTTAAAAGTGTTATTATGAAAAAAAACATGGGTAAGATAGACAAAATGGTTAGAGTACTAATTGCAGCAATTATTGCATACCTTTACTTTACAGGTGTTATTACAGGAACTCTAGGTGTTGTATTGTTAGTTGCAGCAGTAGTTTTTGTATTAACAAGTTTAATTAATTTTTGTCCACTTTATACAGTATTTGGATGGAATACTTCTAAAAAATAACTTAGAAAAAGACAACCCCAAAAACCGTTAATTATTTGATATCCCTTGGTAGGGTTAGCTCTGGTTAATGTAGCCTTTTAAATTAAAACGAAAGTTTTAGTTAAGAAGGCTATCTTTTTTGGAGCCAAATTTGTTCAGCACATTTCTCGCCATCAATAGCTGCAGAGATAATTCCACCTGCATATCCAGCACCTTCACCACAAGGATATAATCCTTTTATTTGTGGATGTTCTAGGGTTTTATAATCTCTCGGAATACGAACAGGAGAGGAGGTTCTTGATTCTGGCGCATGAACCACAGCTTCGTTTGTTAAATATCCATGCATTGATTTTCCAAATTGTTTAAAACCTTCTTGTAATATTTCATGAATAAATTCGGGTAAAACTTCGCCCAATTCTGTTGAAGTTGTTCCGGGCATATAAGATGTTTGTGGAATAGTTGCTGACAATTTACCTTGGGTAAAATCAATCAAACGTTGGGCTGGTACTTTTTGAGTTTCGCCGCCTAATCGCCATGCAGTTTGTTCTATTTTTTTTTGAAATTCTACGCCAGCCAACGGGCCTTTATCTTTAAATGAAGCGAAATCTTCTAATTTTAATTCTACTACAATTCCAGAATTTGAAGTGGGTTGATCTCTTTTTGAAGGAGACCACCCATTGGTTACAACTTCGCCAGGAGCAGTAGCACAAGGCGCAATAACACCGCCCGGGCACATACAAAACGAATACACTCCACGTTGTTTTATCTGCTTCACAATACTGTATGGCGCAGGAGGTAAATACTCGCCACGAGCATCACAATGATATTGTATTTGATCAATTAATTGCTGAGAATGCTCAACCCTAACTCCTAAAGCAAATGGTTTTGCTTCAATTGCAATTCCTTTTTTATACAGCAATTCAAAAATATCTCGTGCTGAATGACCGGTTGCTAAAATAATTTTATTCGAATTTATGATAGCACCATTTTGTGTTTCAACACCAGTTATTTCATTATTTTTAATTAAAATATCAGTAACTCTTGTGTTAAATAATACTTCGCCCCCATAATTGAGTATGGTTTCTCTAATTGCCTGAATAATCTTCGGTAATTTGTTAGTTCCAATGTGCGGATGTGCATCAACAGCAATATCTTTTGGTGCTCCATGAGCAATCAATAAGTTTAAAACTTTATTTACATCGCCACGTTTTTTTGAACGTGTGTATAGTTTTCCGTCGGAATAGGTTCCAGCGCCACCTTCACCAAAACAATAGTTAGAATCTTCATCAACCAAATGGAATTTAGTAATTGCGGCTAAATCTCTTCGGCGTTCTTTTACATCTTTACCGCGTTCTATGACGATCGGTTTTAATCCCTTTTCAATCAGTTTTAATGCAGCAAACAAACCTGCTGGTCCAGCGCCAATAATAAGTATTTCTTTAGCGTTGCTTACGTCTTCATATTCTTGAATCTCAACTGTTTTCTCAGTAAATTCTTCATTCAAAAAAACAGTAATTCGTAAGTTTATTTTGACATTTTTTTGACGCGCATCAATAGATTTTTTTATAATTTGTAGGTGCTTAATATCATTAAAATTAAGACGTTTATTTTTTGCAACAAACCGTTTTAATTTCTCAAGGTCTTGAGCAATTTCAGGTGAAACTTGAAGTTGAAATTCTTGTTGCATAAGTCTAATTGTCTAAAAATCTAATATCTAAAAGGTTGAATTTTATATAAAGAAATTCCAAACCAACCCAAACCGAACTGTAAAATCTCGATACGGATTTAATGGCGAGCTATAATAATCTCTACCTGTAAACCCTGAAGTTACATTTTCTAATTTAAAGTAGATACGTGTTCTACGAACTTGAGCGTTTATAAAAATATCGAATAACGGATACCCACCAAATTCCTCATCATTTTGTAAAGTGAATTCAGATAATAAAGGGTCATAATCATTTAAGAAGTACTTCGAAAAATATTTAAAAGTAACGCCTGTTTGCAATAATAATGGCTTGTTTTTAAACAAGTAATTGGTGTAATACAAAGAGTTTCGTGTTACAAATTCTGGGACTCTAAAAAAGGCTTCGCCTTTTGATACGCTTTGATACATTAATGTGTTTTCTAACGTAAATTTTCTAAACGAGATTGCCTTATTTACTTTTACTTTTAAATAATTTAATGCTTCACCTGCTTGTTGTGGTTTCGAATCTGCATCAAAATAAGTGTAGTTATCTATTTGAGAGATACTTGCAGAAGCGTTCAACCACTTATCTGAAATAAACTCAAAAGAGACATCCCTAATTTGCTCGTTTTTAAATGATTCATTTTGCCAATTATAGTCAATATAATCACTTTGAAAATGTAAAAAATTAAAGTTTGGCGATTTTGAAACAAGTGAGAAACTTGCGCTGACTTTAAAGATGCTGTCTTGAACGTAGGTTGCTGCTCCACTAAAACTATTCCCTTCTAAATCACCAGATATAATTGAGGATGCACTCGCTTTTAAGTTAAAATTTTTAACTGTTGCGTTCCAATCAGCCCCAGCAGAAAATGTAGCACCTTCCATATTCTGATCAATAATTTGATTGTTTAAATAGGTAATTCCGTTAAAATAATGATCAAACCTATAATGGCTTCCTTTCACTCTAAATGTGCCTAAAACAACGGGTGAATTTACTTCGAGATACAATTGATTATTCATCGTTTTAAAACCAGTATGGTCATTAACATCCGATTGAAAAGCATCGCCAATCAAATCATTTTGCGTCATAGAAAATCGGTAATGTTTCGATTCATAAGAATAAATATGCCCAACTGTAAGATTAGATAAATTGGTTTTTGTAGAGTCGGTTTCTCTAAGAATTTTGTAATTGTGTTCTAAATGATAACGTTTGCTTTCTAGTACATTTTCAGCATCATTAAAGTTCACATCCAAACGGGCTCTATCTTTAAATTCGCCATTATTAGATCTAAAATAACTATCAGATAAAATTGTAAGTCCACCATTCTCTTCATTAAAAAAGTTATGCCCAACAAAATGACCTCGTGCATAATAACGATTATTTTTTGAGCGATAATTAAATGTGGTTCTGAAATTTCGATTAGTAACTAATGCACGACGGTATTTACCCAAAGAACGCAATCCTTTATATGTAAACGAAAAATTAAAATTAGGAGAGGTATTCATCGTTACCAAACCTTCAGATAATTGCCCTTGCTCTAAAGTAGAACGGAACATTAACTGACTTGTTGGAGTTGGTACACGGTAGTAAACAACATCTTCAATTTCTTTATAATTGTAATATTTGGCATTCATTCCCATTTTTGGAATAAAACCCGTTGAATTAAAATCATATCCAAGACGGTTAAATGTTTGTCCAGGATTGTGGAATGCCATCAATTCAAAATTATCTTTTTGAGTAAAATTAAAAAGGTATTCCTTTCTAATTGTTAAGGTGGTGTCTATAAAAGTGGTGTCGTAACTATGCGAAATAATTTTGTAATCTGTATAATGCGTTTTGCCATCAATTTTTACGGTCACCATTTTTTCACTTGCCTTTTGAAGAGAATCTCGGTATTGTTCTGGAGTTAAATCTGAATTATAAGACTGGTTAATGTTATCGTTAATCTGTCTTTGTGCTTGAATATTTACGCTAAATAAAAAGACAATAACAATAAAAATTTTAATTCTCATAATTTGATTTGATACAACAAAGATAAAATATTTTAACGATAAAATAGCCGTCAAATTGTTCTTGAAAAATATGTATTTTTAGGTTCTAATTATAGCCATAATGCTTGCCTTAAAATATCAAGAAAAATTAGTAGAAGTTGGAACGGATGAAGCGGGAAGAGGTTGCCTTTCGGGACCTGTAGTTGCGGCAGCAGTTATATTGCCAGCTAATTTTTCGCACCCTTTTTTGAACGACTCTAAACAGTTAACTGAAAAACAACGAGCAGAACTTAGGCCTTATATTGAAGAGCATGCAATTTCGTATGGTGTTTCTTTTATATATCAAGAAAAAATAGATAAGATAAACATTCTACAAGCGTCTATTTTGGCAATGCATTTAGCAATAGATGAATTAAATGTTGCTCCAGAATTTATTATTGTTGATGGAAATAAGTTTAAACCGTATAAAAACATTCCATATAAAACAATCGTAAAAGGGGATGCGAAATTTATGAGTATTGCCGCCGCGTCTGTGTTAGCGAAAACGTATAGAGATGATTATATGGCTAAAATTCACCTCGATTTTCCGCAATATAATTGGAAACAAAATAAAGGCTACCCAACAAAACAACATCGTGATGCCATTCGAGAATTTGGTGTTACAAAACACCATAGAAAAACGTTTAGATTGTTACCCGAACAGTTGAAGTTGGGTTTGTGAGATTCAAAAGCAGAACTAACCTGTATTGATAATTTTATATACGGTTTGTATATGAAGCGTTGGGCATTTATAAGCACTTCCTTTTCGGTTTATCTCTATCTTTATTTACAAGCACTAACTTTGAATTAATCACTTATTGCCCAATGATTTATATACTTTGTTGTGTTTTCGTACTTTATTTTCCGTTCTGTTGATAGCGTTGGCAAGACATACTCTTTTGCAATTTTTGGCTTGGTGTGGTGGCTGAAGCGAATTGCAAATGTGTATGGCTTTTAGCGTTGGCTAATCTGTCAGAGTATTAATTCCGTTAACATTCGCTTTATATCCAAGTGTTTTGCTCCTTGTACAGATTTTGAATTGATTGAAACCAAATCAATCCAATCCATAATCTTTTTCTTTTCGGTCGTTTTTTTATTCCAATATTCCGTTAACTCAATTGATGAAGTGTTAATCAAAATATCTAAAATAGAATCCATATTCTCAAAAAGTTTGATAAACACTCTTGGAATGTTTTTATACATTTTATTATTAATCAAATAATCGTCTTTTCCTCCAGCTGTAAATAAGTCCCTTACATTTGGACAAACAACAGCTTCTCGTGTTACTAACCAAATTGCAAGTCTGGCAAACTTATCTCCTCGATTACTAAAAAGCTCTGGAAAATAGACCATAGCTCTGTTTTTATTGTTCTGTTTATCTTTTAGACTTAAATTATTCCAAATGTTTATCACAAGATTACTTGCTCTTTCAGTGTCTTGAATCCACCACAAATCTTGCCCAGGTTTTAATTTACTCTTGTAATAATCTGTGATTGGTTTAATGGGATTTTTCTTTTGACGTAAAGTATCATAAGTTGTATTGATTTTGTCAAAAATCGTTTTGCCTTTTTCCAAGTTCATATCGATTAAATATCTTGGTGAATGTGTAACAACGACTTCTGATAAACATTCTTCGTAGGCTCTACATC
>CAZUFO010000078.1:0-10685 GCA_964619615.1 uncultured Lutibacter sp.
TTCTGACTATTTTCTTGAGCCGAAACACACAAAAAAGAGACATTTAAAATAAGTAAAAACAGAAAGTACTTAATGCTGAATTTATTTTGACACATAGGTAGAAAAATTTATTAGTGCAATATAACTAATTAATAGCAATGAAATAGATATGAAAAAACAACTAAAAAACTGTAGTTAAAAGGATAAATGAGTATTTTTGATTATTAAATACAAAGACTTATTAAAAACATGAAACTAATTTTAAGCCTAATATTTGGATTATTAATTCTTTTTAGTTGTAAAAATAACAAGGAATCAATTCTAGAAATCGAAAACCCTTCTTCAAAAATTACTAAAACAAAACAAACATTTGGAATTGTTATTCATGGAGGAGCGGGTACTATATTAAAAAAAAACATGACTGCCTCACTCGAAATGGCCTATAAGGATAAGTTGAAAGAAGCTATTACAACAGGTCACACTATTCTAAAAAACGGAGGGACTTCAATTGAAGCAGTTACTGCTACAATTAACATTATGGAAGACTCCCCACTTTTTAATGCTGGCAAAGGAGCAGTTTTTACTAATGAAGAAACCAATGAATTAGATGCTTCAATTATGGATGGTGCAACATTAAATGCTGGGGCAGTTGCAGGAGTTACACAAATAAAAAACCCTATTAATCTTTCTTTATCTGTAATGAATGATTCTCCTCATGTATTGTTATCTGGAGAAGGTGCTGAACGATTTGCCAAAGAACATGGTTTTGAAATGATGGACCCTTCATATTTCTATACCGAAAGACGTTTTAAATCTTTGCAACGCGCAAAGGATAGACAACAAGCTAAAAAAGAAAAAGACCCTAAAATTTCTTTTACAGAACCTTTTATTAAGGATTCTAAATTCGGAACCGTAGGCTGTGTAGCTTTAGATAAAAGCGGAAATTTAGCTGCTGGAACATCCACAGGAGGAATGACCAATAAACGATGGAATAGAATTGGTGATTCTCCAATTATTGGTGCAGGAACTTACGCTAACAATGCAACTTGTGCTGTTTCTTCAACAGGTTGGGGCGAATATTTTATTCGTGCAATGGTAGCATATGACATTTCTGCTATGATGGAATATAAAGGAATTAGTCTAAAAAAAGCTGCAGAAAATGTAATCCAAACCAAACTATCTGCTCTTGGAGGAGATGGTGGAATTATAGCTATTGATAAATATGGAAATGTTTCTATGGAATTCAATACGGCAGGTATGTATCGTGCTCATATGAATGCCGAAGGAAAACTTACTATAGGAATTTATTCTGAAATTGAAAGCGAATAAGAACTACTCCTATTTATTTTAAATTATTAGTATTTAAAATGTATTTATCTTCTTGAATAATTAGGTGAACCTTTGGTGATAGTTACACCATGTGGATGACTTTCTACAATACCAGAAGATGTTATTTTAACAAATTGAGCATTTTTTTGAGTATCAATATCTTTGGCACCACAATACCCCATTCCGGCTCTTAAACCTCCTATAAATTGATGCATGGTTTCGTTCAATTCTCCTTTATAAGGCACACGACCAACAATTCCTTCTGGCACTAATTTTTTAATATCATCTTCAACATCTTGAAAATAACGATCTTTTGATCCTTGTTGCATCGCTTCCACAGAACCCATTCCTCTATACGATTTAAATTTACGCCCTTCAAAAATAATAGTTTCTCCAGGAGATTCTTTTGTTCCTGCAAGTAACGACCCTAGCATAACAGAATCTGCTCCTGCTGCAATAGCTTTTGGAATATCTCCAGTATAACGAATTCCCCCATCTGCAATTACTGGAACTCCTGTTCCTTTAATAGCTTCCGCAACTTGCATTACTGCAGATAATTGTGGAAATCCAACTCCCGCTACAACTCTTGTTGTACAAATAGATCCTGGACCAATTCCAACTTTTACAGCATCAGCTCCTGCTTCAACTAAATATTTTGCCGCTGCCGCAGTTGCAATATTCCCAACTACTATTTCTACGTTTTCATGTTTAGATTTAATGCTTTTTAATACATTTACAACTCCTTTTGTATGTCCGTGTGCTGTATCAATAACCAATGCATCAACACCTGCTTTAATCAATGCATCTGCTCTATCTAACGTATCTCCCGACACTCCAATTGCAGCAGCAACACGTAAACGACCGTAACTGTCTTTATTTGCATTCGGATTCTCTTTTACCTTCATAATGTCGCGAAAAGTAATCAATCCAACTAGTTTATAAGTGTCATCGACTACAGGTAATTTTTCGATTTTATTATCTTGTAAAATAACCTCTGCTTGTTTTAAAGAAGTTCCTTTTGCAACAGTAACCAAATTTTTAGTAGTCATTATTTCAGAAATCTTGCGTGTATTGTTCTTTTCGAAACGCAAATCTCTATTTGTAACAATTCCAATCAATTTGTTTTCTGAATCTACCACCGGAATTCCGCCAATACTATATTCTCTCATTAAAGACTTTGCATCAAAAACGGTATCGTATTTTCCGATAGTAACAGGTTCTATAATCATCCCAGATTCTGAACGTTTTACTTTTTTAACTTCGGCTGCTTGTTGTTCAATGCTTAAGTTTTTATGTAAAACACCTATACCTCCTTCACGAGCCATAGCAATTGCCATTGCAGATTCTGTAACAGTATCCATTGCTGCAGAAATAATTGGGGTGTTAAGTGTTATGTTTTTCGTGAATTTTGTTTGAATATTTACCTCTCTTGGTAAAACTTCTGAATAAGCAGGAATCAATAATACGTCGTCGTATGTGAGTCCTTCGCCTACAAATTTTGATGAGTTTGAAATCATGATGCAATTAAGATTTAATTGCGTGCAAATTTAGGATATTTAATTGAATAAAAACAATAATCTACTTCTTTTTGAAAAGTTGCAATAAAATAATTAAGGTGGCTGTTGTAAATGAAAAGGTCATTAGTATTCCTGAAAGCATCACAATGTATTTGAACCATGTAATACCCATCCACATTACATAAACTCCACCAAAAGTCAATAAAACAGAAACAAACGGTTCGAACATTAAAAACCTCTTGAATTTTTTATTAATACTGGTTGTTGATAGAATTAATGATCGTATAAAAAAGATGACATATAATGATTAATTCGGTTGCAAATGATAGAATGTTCAAAGGCTATATATGCTTTTATTTAAAATAATTTTAAATAAGAGAAAATTAATTTTTAAAGCAATATGTAATAGTTAGTTATTAGGGTTGTTTTTTAGACAAAAAATCAATTACTACTTTTCTGATATCATTTTCAGAAGCATTTGGATCATTTTTATAGACTTTAATAACTTCTTTATTGTCTTTCTTTAAAAAAGGAATATCTAGACCAAGCAATAAATAATCGGTCATGGCGACATTATACGTTTGAGAATGATTAATTTTCTTTTCGCCAATTTTCCATTCTTTAGTATCCTTGTTATATGAAACATTAAATCGCTGTAAATAAGCACCAGTTCCAGCCTTTAAACGTCCGTAATTCAATACTTTCTCTAATAATTTACCTGTCATTTCTACTTTAACAATACCACCTCCAAAAGGTAATACTCTAAAAATATCTACTCCTGTTATATCTCCTCTAAGTTCATCATCAATTCTAATAGAACCGCCATTTACAAAAGCGCAATCAACAGTATTATCAAAAGCCTCAAACATCGCTTCGGCAATAATTACACCAAGATTGGTTTGAATACTTCTGGTCTGCGTATCTCGACCATCTAAAGGAATATCTGCTCTATAAATTACTTGATATGGATTGTCTAAAATTTCATTCAGATTTTTATCTAATTGCACATTCCATTGTTGCACCAATCGAGCAACTTCTTTATCTTCTCCAATTGATTCATCTAGAGTTACTAACTCAGATTGTATTGTAGTTTGTCTCGTTTTCTTATTAAAAGTAACCCTATGTACATAAGCAGTTCTAGCATTTGCATCCGCTTTAGAAATTAAAGCATCTCCAACTGAAACTAACATGTTTGTATGCTCATGTCCACCAAGAATTAAAGGGACTTTAGGCAATGAATTTGCTATTAATTTATCTTGTTGAATTGTTAAGTGTGTTAACCCGAAAACAACATCAGTTTTGCTTTCTAAAACTTTATAGGCGTTAATTGCATCTTGATATAAATCGCCATAATCTACGTAAATATTTGGTTTAGAATTTATTGTTGCCCCAAAGAACCCCAGCTTTATTTCAGTTCCATCTTCATCTTTTAAATCAAAAATTACGGTTCTTGAGATGTTTGTTTTTACTGATTTTTTTTCAACAAAAAATGGCGATAAACTTTCTTCGGTTTTCAATTGTACATTTGTGCCTAACCACTTAAAATTAGATTCATTTAATCGTTTTTGTAAGTCTGGTAATGTCAAATCAAATTCATGATTTCCAAAAACTACCAAATCAAAATTAAGTGCGTTCATTATATCAATCATTTGACGACCTTTATATCGCTCGCCATTTTCATCACGCATGCTTCCGAGTAATGATGGGTTTAAAAAATCGCCTCCATGTAATAATAAGGTGTTTTTGTTTTCTTTTAATAATTTTTTATGCAACGTCTCTACTCTCGCCAAGCCTCCTATTTTTCCACCTTCAAGTGCATCAATTTCATATACATCATTAATGTTTAGAATAATAAACTCAATTTTATCATCATCAGAATTACAAGAAATAAGATTTATAGCAATAAAAAATATTAAAAGGGTACGTAAAATATGCATGTATTTTGATTTAAGTAAAGACAAAAATAGTGTTTATTCTTCTATTGGCACGAATAAAAAAGCCGTTCCAAATTTGGAACGGCTTTTCAGTATTTATAAATGATTATGGCTTATTTTTTACCATCCATTTTATCTTTCAATGCTTGTAAAGCCTCATTTGCATCACCTAATGTTGGTTTTTCTGCTTCTTGAGATCTCTTAGTTGCAGTTTTGATATTTTTTTGCTCTTCTGCTCTAAAAATAGCTGAGTGAGAAATAACAATTCTACGGTATTCTTTGTTGAATTCTAATACTTTAAAATCTGCCGTATCACCTTTCACCAATTTAGTACCATCTTCTTTAGGCATATGACGTCCTGGAACAAACGCATCAACACCTTCTTCAAAAGTTACAATTGCACCTTTATCAGTCGTTTCTTTTACTTCTCCTGAATGTACTGAATCAATTGTGTATTTTGCTTCATGATCATCCCAAGGATTTTCTTGTGTTTGCTTGTGTCCTAAATTCAATTTACGACCTTCAACATCTAATTCTAATACTTGTACAGAAAGTTTATCTCCGATTGCTGTAAAATCAGATGGATGTTTTACTTTTTTAGTCCAAGATAAATCAGAGATATAAACCAATCCGTCAATTCCTTCTTCTAATTCAACAAATACACCAAAGTTTGTGTAATTTCTTACAATACCTTCATGTGTTGAACCTACAGGGTATTTCTTTGTAATATCTGTCCAAGGATCTGGATGTAATTGCTTGAAACCTAATGACATTTTACGGTCATCTCTATCTAACGTTAAGATTTGAGCATCTACCATATCACCAACTTTTACAAAATCTTGTGCAGAACGTAAGTGTGTTGACCAAGACATTTCAGAAACGTGTACCAATCCTTCTACACCTGTAGAAACTTCAATAAACGCACCGTAATCTGCAATTACAACAACTTTTCCTTTTATTTGATCTCCAACTTTAAGATCTTTATCAAGACCATCCCAAGGATGAGCACTTAATTGTTTTAACCCTAATTGGATTCTTGTTTTTTGATCATCAAAATCAAGAATTACAACATTTAATTTTTGATCTAATTCTAAGACTTCACTTGGGTGATTAATTCTACTCCAAGATAAATCAGTAATATGAACCAACCCATCAACACCACCTAAATCAACAAAGACACCGTAAGAAGTAATGTTTTTAACAACACCTTCTAATACTTGTCCTTTTTCTAATTTACCGATGATTTCTTTTTTCTGTAATTCAATATCAGCTTCAATTAATGCTTTATGAGAAACTACAACGTTTTTAAATTCGTGGTTGATTTTAACAACTTTGAATTCCATTGTTTTTTCTACATATTGATCGTAATCTCTAATTGGTTTTACATCAATTTGAGATCCTGGTAAGAACGCTTCAATTCCGAATACGTCAACAATCATACCTCCACGAGTTCTACATTTTACAAAACCGTTTACTACTTCACCAGTTTCATGTGCTGCATTAACGCGATCCCATGCTTTAATTACACGTGCTTTTTTATGAGACAATACTAATTGACCCATTGCATCTTCTCTTTTATCAACCAATACTTCAACAACATCTCCAACTGCTAAACCTGGGTTGTAACGGAATTCGTTTAATGAGATAACACCTTCAGATTTAGAATTGATATCGATAATTACTTCACGCTCTGTTTTTCTTACAATAGTACCTTCAATAACTTCTCTTTCTGTAACAAAACCTAAAGTTCCTTCTAAAGCATCTTCAAAAGCTTTTAATTTGTCTTCTTCAACTTCTTCAATTCCTTGTTCGTATTTATGCCAATTGAAATTTTCTAAAAATTCTTCAGGTGTTTCAGCGGTATTTACCTCTTCTTCAACTAAGTCTAATTCCTCTTCAGTTTCTTCTTCAACTGCCTCTTCTACTACTTCGGCAACAGGCTCATCTACTACACCTGCAATTACTTCTTCAACTGTTTCTGTTGCAGCCTCCTCTACAACTACAGTTTCTTTTGCAACTACTGCTTCTTTAACAGCAACTACTTTTTCTTTTGTTTCTTCTGACACTATTTTCTTTTTTGTTTTTTTCGCTTCTGGTTTTTCAGTTGCGTATACAGCTTGTGCGCCTAAATCTTCTACTAATATAGTATAGAAAATAGCTCTGTATTTATTTCTATTTGATTTTCCTATTTTTTCAATTGCATTAGCAATTGCGACATCTAAAGCATCAGAATTTTCTAAGCCTAATTTCTTTACTAAGAAATTTTTCTTAACTGTTTCTAATTCTTTTTTGTCTGAACTTGATACTTTTTCAGCATCTGCTTTGTAGATTGATGGACCTAATCCTTTTGTAACTGCTGCTAATAAGTCAGCGTTTAAACCCAATCCTAATTTTTCAACCTCTGAAGTATACAGGTCGATTTTTTCTTGTAATTTTGACATAATGCCTAAATTTAAATTGTATCTTACTAAAAATCAGATTTTTAAACGAACTTTCTATTAAGAGAAATTAGTAATAATTCGATATTCAACCCTTTCAAAATCTGTACTCGTAAAAAGGAGTGCAAATTTACAAATACTTATTCAAACTACCTACAAAATATTGGATGCTTTTATTAGTGTTTTCCTAGTGTAATTATTAATGTAAATAGCTGTTAACTAATCCACAATTTGAAGTTTTTTACTTTTTCTCGACTTACAATTATTTCTTGTTCATTATAGGAATTTAAAATAATTTTTAAGCGGCTATTGGTATAAGATATCATGTCTTTAATTGAATTGATGTGAATATAAAAACTACGATTTACTCGAAAGAATTTTTTAGGATCAAGCATTACTTCTAATTCTTCTAGAGAATGGTCTATCAGATAATCTCGCTTTGCTGATGTGAATATATAGGTGCCTTTATTTTCGCTATAAAAACATTCTATTTCGTCAATTGGAATTATTTTTAAATGCTGTCCAATTTTAATGGTGAAACGCTCTTTGTAGTTTTTATCTAAAGGGTTAATTAGAAGTCTTTTTATTTGCTCTAAATCTACTTGCAAATTTTGAGGTTTTGGTTGATTTAGTTCAAACTTATTGATAGCACTTTTTAACTCGTCTTCATCAATTGGTTTTAATAAATAATCGATGCTATTTAACTTAAATGCTTTTAATGCATATTCATCGTACGCCGTTGTAAAAATAATGGCGCTATTTACAGTTACTTGTTCAAAGATTTCAAAAGATAAGCCATCTGAAAGTTGAATATCTAGTAAAATTAAATCTGGTGGATCATTGCTTTTAAAATAAGAAACCGCTTCTTCTACCGAATGCAACATTGCTTGTGCTTTGATATTTATTTCAGCCAACATGCGTTGCAATCTTCTTGCTGATGGTTTTTCGTCTTCTATAATGATGATATTCATGTTTGGTAGTTTTTCGGCTTGTGGTTTCTCTAAGAATGTTAATATAACTCCTTAAGTTTTATCTTTCTCCATAAGCTCTTTAATCTTTCGCTCTTCCCAATCTTTAGAAAAAGAAAAACCTTTAGAAAAGACTAAAAAACAATGAAATACAAGTCCCATTCCCCAAAAAAGTGCGATTGCAAAATGTCCGTATTGAAAGAAACTTTCATCAGCATCAAGATTTGAATAAATAGAAACCCAAATGAATATATTTACCGCCAAATACCAAAATAAATGCCAATAAAACCCTTTGATATCTTTTACTCTTTTTTCTGCTCTTAAATAACGTTCTTCTTCTAAATAATCTCGTTCCATATCTTTAGTATTTATCTTTGTCCATAAGTTCTTTAATCTTTCGCTCTTCCCAATCTCCAGTATATTTAAAAACAATAAACGCATGAATAATTATACTTATTGACATTCCAATTACTGGAAACCAAAACCATTGAAAACTCCAAGATGTTTTGTAATTTATAAATACTAAAAGTGGCATAACAGCAATATTACTAAATGCATGCCAATAAAAGCCTTTAAGTTCATCTACACGTTTTTTTGCTTTGATGTATTTTTGTTCTTGTTTTGAATCTATAACTCTCATGATTTTATTTCGTTTTAAAGATTATTAGTGTCTTTTTCCATAAGCTCACGAATCTTACGATTTTCCCAATCAGAACCATAACCAAATACAGTAAATCCTTGAATTACAACTCCCAACCCCCAACCTAGCATTGGATAATAAAACCATTTATGATCCCAACTTGTACGGTAATTTATAAATATTAAAAATGGAATCACTACGCAATAGGAAATCAAGTTTCCATAAAATGCTTTGATATCATCTACTCGTTTTTTTGCTCTAATATATTTGGCACTATCATTCATATAATCTGTTTTCATAATTTTAATTTCTTGAGTTAATAAAGGTAGTTTTACCTTAAAAATGTTATTCTTATTCGTTATCTCAACCTTTTCTTTTGATATTAAACTATAACGCTGAGTAATGTTTTGCAACCCAACTTTTGTGCTTTTTCCAAGTGATGCTTTTGGACTAACATTGTTTTCTATAATCAAACAACCTTCTTCTTCATAAATCTTAATTTCTAAAGGGTTCTTTGATGTAATTACATTGTGTTTTACTGCGTTTTCTAACAATAACTGCAAGGATAATGGTAAAATTTTCAATTCAGGATTACTCACCGAATCTGGAATATTAAACGATATACCATCTTCAAATCGCATTTTTAATAATTCCATATACGATTTTGCAAAGCCTAATTCTTCTTCCAACGGAATTAAATCTTTGTCTTTATGCTCTAACACATATCTGTAAACTTTTGATAACTTAGTAGTAAATTTTTCAGCCTGTCTAGGATTTTCATCAATTAAAGAGGTTAATACGTTTAAACTATTGAACAAAAAATGTGGATCTAATTGATTTTTTAAGGATTCGAATTTCGCCGATTCTGTTTTAGCTACTATTTGTGATTCATTAACCTTCTTCTTTTGGTATTTGGTATAAAAATAGGTAACATGAAATGTGATAACTATTGTTAAAGTAACCCATAAACCAAATGAATAACCAGCCCATGTTTCGTTTGTAAGGAATTGTTCTAAAGTATTTCCATTATAAAAAACAGATATCAATGCCCTTAAACAAAACAACCCGATTAATGTTATTACTATTGAGCCAACAACACCAACTACAATTCTTTTAACAGTATTGCCTTCCTCCCATTGTTTTTTTTCTAAATAACCAAAATAATACATATTAGAATAACCTAATACAAATGAATAGAGTTGATAAAAAATAAAAGAAATTAGAAAATCCTGTGTTGAATCAAATCGAAAACCATTATAAATTAAGTTTCCAATCACAAAAATTGTGCATCCAATTAGGAATGTTATCAATATACTTTTGGTGGTTTTATTCATCTAACTATTTTAATTTCAAATGTAAGGTTTGTATTAATAACTTCAAATTTATAGGCAGTTTTATACCCAACTTAATAGGTGAAGAATCCACATAATAAATATTAACACAATTTTAATCATCCGTAGTTTTTTTAATTATTAAATTTTCTGTTTTCAGACCAGCGTATTCTTTTACTGTTCTTAAAATTTGTAAAGAATGCGTGTTCTCTAGATCCTGTTGGTGTGTAAATAAGTGTTTTCATTTTTTAGTGTTTTAATTGTTAGTATTAATTACACTACAAAAGTGCAACAGAACATCAACGTATAAAATTAAAGGATACCGAACTGTTATTTTTTCAGGATGAAATGTTATTTGTTGATAACTAACCTTGGTATTAACCATTTAAAAGGGGTTCGTTTTGTAAATTCGTTTTTAGCATCAAACTATAAAAGCTGGTTTATCAGCTTTTACAAACCTATAAACAATGTTTTTTATAATGATATAACAAGTTGTGAGTAATTAAAAAATATAAACAAAACTATAATATATTATGAAAGTAAACGGAT
>CAZUFO010000079.1:0-10678 GCA_964619615.1 uncultured Lutibacter sp.
ATTCGTATGTTGTGGGGCAATGTTTAATAAAGTTACACTTTTTTAATTAAATCCTTTGTAGTAATAAATCCAGGAGCAATCACTTTAGCGTTAATTCCTCTTAAGTTTAATGACCTTCCTGCAGGAGAATTTACAAATTTCATAGCATCCAATCCAAAACGTTCCACAAATTTTTTACAACCTGTATGCGGAATTTCGGTTACTTCAATAACCGTATTTCCGATGGATAACCGTGTACCAACTGGCAAATTAGCATCACTTAAATCTAAATCAACATACAATTGATCTCCTGCTAGTTTCCAACGATTTTTATCTTGTGCAATCAAATCAATAATCCTAGAATTCATTAAATTTAATTGCATTTGTGGATGTCCAAAACCATCGGTTGTTCTAGAACTTCCTCTGGTTTTCCAACAATCACCCATTAAGCCTAATTCTAAATCTAATTCACCTTGTGTAATCACTTCACGCTCACCAACTTTTGGCCGCCGAACAATTAATTCTAACAAACCGTTATCTTTTGGAGATTTTTTGATGTAATCTAATCCAGCTTCTAATTGTTCATTATTGAGGTGTGTCATAGGAAACTTATCTAATTAATTTTTTATATTTAATACGTTTCGGCATTAAATCTCCACCCAAACGTTTCTTTTTATTCTCTTCATATTCTGAAAAAGAGCCTTCAAAATAATACACTTGAGAGTTACCTTCAAAAGCCAAAATATGTGTACAAATTCTATCTAAAAACCATCTATCATGCGAAATTACAACGGCACAACCTGCAAAGTTTTCCAACCCTTCTTCTAAGGCTCTCAACGTATTTACATCCAAATCATTGGTAGGCTCATCGAGTAATAATACGTTTCCTTCTTCTTTTAAGGTCATTGCCAGATGCAAACGGTTTCGCTCTCCACCAGAAAGTGTGCTTACTTTTTTATTCTGTTCTGATCCTGCAAAATTAAAACGACTCAAATACGCTCTAGAGTTAACCATTTTACCACCCATCATTACTAAGTCTTGACCGTCAGAAAAATTTTCCCAGATAGATTTATTCGGGTCAATATTAGAGTGCGCTTGATCTACATAAGCGATTTTAGCAGTATCACCCACTATAAATTCGCCTTTATCTGGAGATTCTTGACCCATTATCATTTTAAAAATAGTGGTTTTACCTGCTCCATTCGGACCGATAATACCAACAATACCATTTGGTGGCAGACTGAAATTTAAATCTTCATACAATAATTTATCGCCAAATGCTTTGGAAACCCCTTTAGCATCAATTACTTTATTTCCTAATCTAGGACCATTCGGGATGTAAATTTCTAATTTTTCTTCGGCTTTTTTCTGGTCTTGATTCAGCAATTTATCATAATTCGCCAAACGTGCTTTAGATTTTGTTTGTCTCCCTTTGGCTCCTTGTCGAACCCACTCTAATTCTCGCTCTAATGTTTTTTGACGTTTAGAAGCTGTCTTATCTTCTTGCGCCATACGTTTTGATTTCTGATCTAACCAAGAAGAATAATTTCCTTTCCAAGGAATCCCTTCACCTCTATCCAATTCCAAAATCCAACCTGCAACATTATCCAAGAAATATCTATCGTGTGTAACAGCAATTACAGTTCCTTTATATTGCGATAAATGATGTTCTAACCAATGTACAGATTCTGCATCTAAATGGTTGGTTGGCTCATCGAGTAATAACACATCTGGTTGTTGCAATAATAATCTACACAAAGCAACACGTCTTCTTTCACCACCAGACAATATTTTTATTGGCGTATCTCCATCTGCGGTACGCAAAGCATCCATTGCAATTTCTAATTTCGTATCTAATTCCCAAGCATCCAACGCATCAATTTTATCTTGTAATACTGCTTGTTGATTCATCAACTTTTCCATCTTATCGGCATCAGAATACACTTCTTCCAAGCCAAACATATCGTTAATTTTATTGTACTCTTCTAAAACAGCCACAGTTTCTGCAGCACCTTCTTTTACAATATCCATCACCGTTTTAGATTCATCTAATTCTGGCTCTTGTGATAAATAACCAACGGTTAATCCAGAATTAAAAGTGACATCACCTTGATAGTTTTTTTCAATTCCAGCAATAATTTTCATCAAGGTAGATTTACCAGATCCATTCAATCCTAAAATTCCAATTTTCGCTCCGTAAAAGAAACTTAAATGTATGTTTTTTAAAACTTGCTTATTAGCACCAGGGTAGGTTTTATTTACCCTAGTCATTGAAAAGATAATCTTTTTATCGTCGCTCATTATACACGTCCTTTTAAAGCATTAAACACCCACGCATTTGCAAAAAAACCTACTCCTACGGATGCAAATCCCCAACCTGCAACTTCATTATATCTAAAAGCACCTAATGCTATTAAACCTAAGCCTACAAAAACCATTATAATAGTTGCCCATGTTAGGACTGTATTTTTATTCATCGACATAATTTATTTTTTTGATAATGTTATAAAACGCATACTACGAACTACAAATATCGCTTTTTTATACAAAAAAAGCACCCTTTCGGATGCTTAATTATTAATTTGGAAGAAATCCCATTTTACCTTGTTGATAATCTCGCATCGCTTCCATTATCTCGGTTTGTGTATTCATAACATAAGGTCCGTATTGCGAAACCTTTTCATTTATGGGTTCACCTGATAATATTAAAACAGTACTTTCTGATATTGATTTTAACTTAAAAAAAACGCCATCTTGATTGAAGGTAACCATTTGCTGAGCACCTTTCTTAAGAGATTGCTTTTCATTAATCTCAATTTCGCCATCTAATAAATA
The DNA here is from genome assembly GCA_964619615.1 of uncultured Lutibacter sp. Classification (GTDB taxonomy): domain Bacteria; phylum Bacteroidota; class Bacteroidia; order Flavobacteriales; family Flavobacteriaceae; genus Urechidicola. The sequence continues at coordinate 2,815 of CAZUFO010000079.1, forward strand.
TACAATTGCTTCATGAGATTGTGGAATATCTATATCCAACTCTCCTTCACCATTAGAATGTAACATATACACATTTACGGGTGTTTGTGTTTTAATTCTGCCATACAACCCTTGTTGTTCTCCAGCCACGATTTTTAACGAAATGCTTTTATCGTCATTTTCAATTACATTCATATCTTCACTTTTAACATGTTGATATGCTGCCGGCATCATTTTTTTTGACGCTGGTAAATTCAACCATAATTGAATCCCTTCTAATTCGCCCCCTTTTAAAACAAACTCTTTGGTTGGCCCTTCAGCATGAACAACTCCTCTTCCTGCTGTTGTCCATTGTACATCTCCTGCCTTTACCAACATTTCATTCCCTAAAGAATCACGGTGCAATTGTTCTCCTTTGTATAATAATGTAATCGGCTCAAATCCTCGATGCGGATGTGGTCCTAAATCAAACGGATTGTTAAATTCGCTAATTGCATAGGGTCCATAATGATGTAATAATATAAATGGATCTACTTGATCTATCGTTCCGTTTGGTATAGGTTGACGCAATCTAATTGGTCCCATATTTACCATTGGACTATCTGTTACTTGTTGTATTGTTTTTATTATTTTATCTAATTTTATCTAACAAATCACTTAATTGAATTGCTTCTTTTTCTGATAAATTTTTTAATAAATTAATCTTATTTTTTGGTGCTATTTGATTTAATAAACCCAACCCTGCTTTTGTTATTTCAACATAAACCACCCTTCTATCGCTCTCACAATTATATCTTTTAATAAGATCTTTAGCCAACAACTTATCCATTAACCGCGTTGCATTGGGCGACCGTTCCACCATTCGTTCTTTAAGGGTCTGTACTTTTACTGATTCTCCGGCTCCTTTTAAAATTCGTAAAATATTATACTGCTGTGGCGACAATCCAAAAGGTTTAAAAAACTCATTTTGATGACTGGTGAGCCAATTTGCCGTATAAACGATATTTAACAGTGCTTTTACTTTATTACTCGGAAACGTTGATTTGATATCTTTTGATAAATCTCCCATAATTACTCTTTAATTCTAATTTATTTCTGCTGAATTACCAATAAACGTCAATGCGCCAGAAGGGCATTTTTCAACTTGTTCTTTAATCCGATCAGTTGTTGCGCCATCCATGTTAATCCAAGGTCTATTTTTTGGATTGAAAACTTGTATCAAACCTTTCCAACAATGTTTAGCATGAATACAAGTATTTGGTTTCCAAATAACGGTAAAATCATTATTGCTATACTTTTTTTTAATTTCTTTTTCCATTGTATCAAATTAATAATTACAGTATATATTTCAAATCATCATTTATGTTACCTCATTTCCTGCAAATTGAATTCCAGTTAAATAGTACATCTCACGATTCCAAGTTGCAATATCATTTTGGTTAAATTTATTCAAATCATCATGACCACATGCTCTAGCCATAACTTGCATTAAACTTGTTGAAGCTTCAAAGAAATTAGCCAATTGTTGTGCCGATTTTTCAATGTTTAAGCGTTTTCTTAAATCCATTTTTTGTGTTGCAACACCAACAGGGCAATTATTTGAATTACACATTCTTGCAGCAATACAACCAATTGCTTGCATTGCAGAATTAGAAATAGCCACACCGTCTGCACCTAAAGCCATTGCTTTAATAAAATCTTCAGGTAAACGCAAACCACCAGTAATAATTAAAGTAATATCCTTTCTTCCAATCTTATCCAAGTATTTTCTGGCACGACTTAATGCTGGTATGGTAGGAACCGATATATGGTTTCTAAAAATTGTTGGTGCTGCACCTGTTCCACCACCTCTACCATCAAGAATAATATAGTCTGCACTTGCATCAAGGGCAAATTGTATATCTTTTTCTATATGATTTGCTGATAATTTAAACCCAATTGGTATTCCACCAGTAATATCTCTACTTTATTTGCGAATTCTTTAAAGTCATCCGCTGTTATTAAATCATCAAAAGTTGGAGGAGATATTGCATCTTCTCCTTCATTTAAATCTCTTACTTCTGCAATTTTACCAACCACTTTTGATCCAGGAAGATGACCTCCTGTACCTGTTTTCGCACCTTGCCCGCCTTTAAAATGGAACGCTTGCACTTTTTTTAATTTATCCCAATCGAAACCAAATTTTGCAGAAGCTAATTCATAAAAATATTTTGAATTGGATTCTTGTTCTTCTGAAAGCATACCACCTTCACCGCTACAAATTCCAGTACCAGCAATTTCTGCTCCTTTTGCTAAAGCAATTTTTGCTTCTTCAGATAAAGTTCCAAAAGACATATCTGATACAAATATTGGCTTTTCTAAAACTAATGGTTTCTTAGCATTTGGACCAATAATCAGTTCGGTTTTTACAGAAATATTGTCCATTAATGGTTTGGTTGCCATTTGTGCAACCATAATTTGAATAGCATCCCATTCAGGTAACTCAACGCGTGGCACTCCCATAGAACTCATTTCTCCATGATGCCCTTCTAATCCGTTTTTTGCTAACGCTTTAATTCGTGCTAATGTTGGTTCCTCGCGTGTTGGCTTTGCGTCTAAAGGATCTGATAACTTAGACGTAGTTTTCACCTCTTTACCAATTTCTTCTATTTTAACGTCTTTATGAGATCCATCGCAATAAGGTTTGCTTCCAGTTTTCTTGCAATTGCATAAATAAGCATCACCGTCTTTCTCTGCTTTAAATTCAAGAGGAGTTATATCTGTTGATTTATGCGAACCATCACAATAAGGTTGATTTTGTGACAAGCCACAAGCACACCACCACTTAGATTCTCCTTTTTTTAATGTTACCTTTACAGGTTTATTATCTGCTGCTACTGGATTACTCATAATTTTATTTTATTTGATTAATCTATCTAAATATTTTTTTATGCAAGAAGTGTTTCAAAAGTACTAACTGCAACTGTTAATTGATTTTCTAATTCAGAATTTACAATTGTTCCATTCTTAAAATTATCAAAAAAACTTGGCAAAGAAAATTCCGAAACAATGTTTCCTCCTAAATGAGGGAACGTTGATTTCGCGGTACTTAAAACTCCCGCTCCACCTCTACCACCTGGTGAAGTGCTCATTAACAACATCGGTTTATTTTTCCACACTTCTTTATCTGTTCTAGATAACCAATCAAATAGGTTCTTGAAAACAGCTGCATAACTTCCATTGTGCTCTGCCAATGATAAAATGATACCATCACTCTCTAATAATAATTTATTAAACTTTTGTGCGTTATCTGGAATTCCTGCTTCATTTTCTATATCAATTCCATAAATTGGCAATAAATAATCGTTCAAATCAACCACAACATTTTCTGAACTTTTCAATAAAGAACTTGCATAAATTGCTAATTGTTTATTAATTGATGTTTTGTTGTTACTTCCTGCAAATACGAGTACTTTTTTCATTTCTCTTTACTTTTATTATTTTCTTTTACTAAATATATACGACACAATTATTAATACCAATCCAATTATTGCAGCACTTTGTCCTCCATCAGAAATCATATAATGTGCAAAAAATGCTAATATGAAATCAAAGAAAAAACCAGCATACGCCCATTCCTTAATACTTTTAAAATTAGGGTTCCAAATTGCAAATAACCCCAACACTTTTGCTCCCGCTAATGGATACACTAAATAACCAGGGTAACCGAAACCTTCAAACATATTAACAACCATTACATTGTTAAAAAGATACATTCCAATAGAAAAGAACATCAAAAGAGTCAACAACACCGTAGAAATCAAGTAAATAATTTTATTTTTATTCATCATTTATTTTTTAAATTCAAAACAAAAGTACAATAAAATATTTTATTTACCAAGGAAAATAAATACATGGTATATTTAAAGTTAATAATCTCGAAGCATTTTGTACTTTAGCAGTCAAAATAATTTCTAATTTAATGGATTTAAACTTCAATAAAAACGAAGATTATAATAAGTTACTACTCGCCGATCTAAAGAAAAAACTTTTAAAAGTTTATGTAGGCGGTGGAAAAACTAGAATTGAAAAACTACACTCAAAAGGAAAGTTAACTGCAAGAGAACGCATAGATTATCTGTTTGATAACAAAGCTGATTCCATAGAAATTGGAGCTTTTGTTGGAGATAAAATGTACGAGGAACATGGAGGTTGTCCATCTGGAGGTGTAATTGTTAAAATTGGTTACATTTCTAACAAGCAATGTATTGTAGTTGCTAATGACGCAACGGTTAAGGCAGGTGCTTGGTTTCCAATTACCGCAAAAAAGAATTTAAGAGCGCAAGAGATTTCTATCGAAAACAAACTTCCTATTATTTATTTGGTTGATAGCGCTGGTGTTTATCTACCAATGCAAGATGAGATTTTTCCAGACAAAGAACATTTCGGACGCATATTTAGAAATAATGCCATAATGAGTAGTATGGGAATCACCCAAATTTCTGCAATTATGGGGTCTTGTGTTGCTGGTGGCGCCTATTTACCAATTATGAGCGATGAAGCGATTATTGTTGATAAAACAGCAAGTATTTTTTTAGCTGGTAGTTATTTAGTAAAAGCCGCAATCGGTGAACAAATTGATAATGAAACCTTAGGTGGAGCAACTACGCATTGTGAAATTAGTGGCGTAACTGATTACAAAGCAACCGACGATAAAGATGCGTTGGATAAAATTAAAAATATAGTTGGTAAAATTGGCGCTCCAGAAAATGCAGGATTCAATCGAATAAAATCGACAAAACCAACAGAAGATTCGAATCAAATTTATGGGGTTTTACCAAAATTAAGAACCGAACAATATGATATGAAAGAAATTATCAAACGATTAGTTGATAATTCTGAATTGGAAGAGTACAAAGCGGATTATGGAAAAACCATTATTTGTGGTTATGCAAGAATGGATGGTTGGGCAGTTGGTATTGTAGCAAACCAACGTAAAGTTGTAAAAAATGCTAAAAAAGAAATGCAATTCGGTGGCGTCATTTATTCAGATTCTGCAGATAAAGCAACGCGATTTATTGCCAATTGTAATCAAAAGAAAATTCCGTTAGTGTTTTTACAAGACGTAACAGGATTTATGGTTGGAAGCAAATCTGAACATGGTGGCATTATAAAAGATGGAGCAAAAATGGTAAATGCAGTGAGTAATTCTGTAGTGCCAAAATTTACCGTTATTATTGGAAACTCATACGGCGCAGGAAATTATGCCATGTGCGGAAAAGCATACGACCCTCGATTAATTGTCGCCTGGCCATCTGCTCGTTTAGCAGTAATGGGCGGAGCACAAGCAGCGAAGGTTTTATTACAAATTGAAACCGCCTCCTTAAAAAAACAAGGCGAAACTATTACTCCTAAAAAAGAAGCAGAGATATTAAAGTCTATTGAAGAACGCTACGACAAACAAACATCTCCTTATTATGCTGCGGCGCGTTTATGGACAGATGCAATAATTAACCCTATAGATACTCGAAAATGGATTAGTATGGGGATTGAAGCAGCAAATCAAGCACCGATTGAAAAGAAATTTAATTTGGGAATCATTCAGGTATAGTATTTAATTAACCTCTTTTAAATACTCATTTTAAATTATCATGAAAAAACTATTATTTACACTTACATTATTAATAACCCTGTCGAGTTTTGGGCAATCAAAAAATGATTCATCAATTTCGAGTGAAAAAGTTGTTTTTATAAAAAAAAATAATCGCCATTTAATCAGTAAAAACAGTGAATTACTTATTTTAGATAATAACGACACATTAATATTGATAAAAAGATATTTTCCTAAATTCATATACCCAAACTTACCAACTGAAAAAGAAACCCAAGATTTTAAAGACAAATATTCTTATATCGCATTTGGAAGTTACACGAAATATAATAATAGTAATAATAATTCTTTGAGACAATGGAATGTTCCAATCTATGTATTTATTGACAAATCATTTCATAAAGACGACAGAACAAAAATAAAAAATTATCTAATTAGTCTCTCGAAACTCAAAATACCAAATTTAAAAATAAGTATTGTAAAAAATAAAAAGAACTCGAATTATTATATCACTACAACAAATGAGAAAATTGAAGTTTTGGATGAGAAAAAATTAAAGCAATATTCTGATGAACGAGTAAAAAATAGATTTAAAGATAATGCTAACTTTTACCTATTGTCAGATCATAATAAAAAGAGTTATTCATGCATATTAAAGATTAACCCAAATTCATTTGAAGAAAATAAAAACATTATAGTTAAGGTCAAAAAACTATTTTTTGGTTCTTTGGGTAGATTTTATACTCCGACCTACAATCTTCCAAAAGAAAGCCTATTAAATAACAAATATAAAAACAATGATTCTATTTCAGAGTATGATATTAATATTTTAAAAACTCATTACAACTATATCTACCCTTATAAAGTAGATTTCAATTTATTTAAAATCAATGAAAAAAGATAATATGAAAAAGAATATAACTTTAATATTACTATTGATAACATTTACGGGGTATTCACAAAAGCACGAACATTTAACCGATACAATTGTAAAAACATTTGTACCAATTAAAACTTATAAACAAAAGTTTACTGAGCATCTAACAAAAAAGGATTCAATAAATTTTAAATTCAAAGACAACGACACACTTGTTTTAGTAGATCAATTTTTACCAAAAGGAATATATGTACCCTATGAGTATAAAGATTCACTTTTCTTAAATTATTACAAAAAAATAGCATTCAATCATAAAAAAGGTGAATTTTCTTATGATACAAGAATGAGATATTGGAAAAATGGTATCAAAATATTTTTTTCAAAAGATATTTCAAAAAATATTCGTAAAGAATTAATGAGTTTTGCATCAGAAATAAGTAAAAATATTGATTCACTTAATATTTCACGAGTAAATAAACTTGAAAAATCTAATTATGTCATTTATTATAAAGGAAGTTATGAGTATGAATCTAGAATGATTAATAATAAAAATTCTGATTACCACATTCGATGGGCGAAAAATAATAGTCAAATTTTTAAAGGAGCCATTAGATTGAATACAGAACACTTTTATAATGATAATTTAAAACTTATAAAATTAAAAGAACTGTTTTTAAAATCACTTGGGCACTTTATTTTTATCGACGAATTTGAATGTGAAAACTATTTTGCAGATTGCAATTCAGAAAAAAAGAAATTTTCTAATTTAGACTTTGAAATTTTAAAACACCATTATTCCTACGGAATTTGTAAAGGAACAGATTTAGCCACCTTTGAAGAACAACACGAAAAAGCCAAAGAAATTTTAAAAAAATATAATAGAAAGATGAATTTTATTCATCCTAATTAACAATAAAAAGTTTAGAATATGGGAAGAGCATTTGAACTCAGAAAAGGAAGAAAGATGAAACGTTGGTCAGCCATGGCTAAAACGTTTACAAGATTAGGAAAAGACATTGTAATGGCGGTGAAAGAAGGAGGTCCAAATCCGGATGCAAATTCAAGATTACGCGCAGTTATACAAAATTCCAAGGCTGCAAATATGCCAAAGGACAATATTGACCGCGCCATTAAAAAAGCGTCTGATAAAGATACTGCCAATTATAAAGTAGTCCTTTTTGAAGGATATGCACCACACGGAATTGCAATTGTAGTCGAAACTGCAACAGATAACAATAATAGAACTGTTGCCAATGTACGTGCTGTTTTTAATAAATGTGATGGAAATATGGGAACTTCAGGGTCTGTAATTTTCATGTTTGATCACACCTGTACTTTTACCTTGAAAAAGGAAGATATTACCATGGACTTGGAAGAACTCGAACTCGAATTAATCGATTTTGAAGTGGAAGAGGTTT
>CAZUFO010000080.1:0-10632 GCA_964619615.1 uncultured Lutibacter sp.
TGGAACAGCTTTAACAAAAGTATCCTCTAAAGCCAACCTTACCATAGAAAATTGCATCTTTAAAAATAATGTTGCCAATGTTGCTGGAGCTGCTATTTCAGCAATATATGCAGCAAATGGAACTGGTTTTTTTAAATTGAAAAACACACAGTTTCTAAATAATACCGCAAGATATGGTACTTCTTTTTATATTTATACTGATGGCCCAGCAGATGTTCTAAATGCAACTATAGAAAACTGTTTGTTTGAAGGAAATCTTGCTACAGATAATGGAAGTTCTTTAGGATATGCAGGTAGTGCAGGTTGGATTAGGGCTTACAATGCTAGTTCTATAGTAAATAGTAATTTTATAAATAATACTTACACTAATAATAAAGATGATGGTACAGCTGCCAATTTAACAAACGCTACAAGAGCTACTTTAGGTATTAGCCAAACAAGCGGAACAATGAATGCTAATGTAGATAACTGTATATTCTGGAATAATAAAATTAGAGGAACAAATACAATTGCAAAATCTATAAGTGGTGTTCATACAACATTAGGAAATGTAACTGTTACAAACTCTTTAGACGAAAATAATTTTTCTTTAATTCCAGTCGGAAACACTACAAATACAATAATCACAGATCCATTGTTTACGAATGCTACAAATGACTTTACCTTACAAACAGGTTCTCCTGCAATTGATACAGGTAACAATACTGCAGTTGCAACTATTTTAGGAGATTTATTAGGAAATGCAAGAATTTTTAACACAACGGTAGATATGGGAGTTTACGAGTTTGGAAGTTCTACATTAAGTAACTATACCTTAACTACAAGTGCAAATGGCAATGGTTCGGTTTCACCAAGTGGTACAGTAACATATATTGAAAACACAATAGTTCCTGTTATTGCAACTCCTGCAGCAGGTTATCAATTTGATAATTGGTCTGGAGATAGTACAAGCACAAATCCTAGTATCAATATTACTATGGACGCTAACAAAACGCTAACTGCAAATTTTTCAGTTTCACTTCAATATACATTAACCATGAATGTTATAGGTAATGGTACCGTAGCAGTTTCTCCTTCAGGTCCTTATTTGTATGGAGATATTGTTACAGTAACGGCAACTCCTGGTACAGATAGTTTTGTTGGATGGAGCGGAGATTTTTCAGGAAACAGTAATCCAACTCAAATTACAATAGATGCTGATAAAACAGTAACTGCCGTTTTTGGAACTATTTTAGTAAAGTCTAATGCTACAGGTAATAACAATGGAACTTCTTGGGCAGACGCATTTACAAACATAGAAGATGCTTTGTCAATTGCAACTTCTACCTCTAAAATATGGGTCGCTAACGGTACTTATACACCAACAACTGTTAGTGCTAACCAAAGAAACGCTACCTTTTTAATACCAAACGGAGTTAAATTATATGGAGGGTTTAATGGTACAGAAACACTTTTATCAGAAAGGAACCCTTTAACAAATATAACCATACTTAGTGGTGATTTATTAGCCAATGACAACGCCACATTAGTAGAAACAGAACCTACAAGACAAGACAACTCTTACCATGTAGTGAGTGTTAGAGCGGCTGCACAAAATGTTATTGTAGATGGTTTTACCATTTCTGGAGGAAACGCAAACGGAACATTACTTAATTCTTGTGCTACTGCTGCCGTAAATCAAGCAGATAATACAAGAGGTGCTGCGGTTTATGCAAATCCATATCTTTCAGGATATATTGTCTCTGCACTTTTTAGCAATTGTATTTTAGAAAAAAATACAGCAGCAAGTGTAGCTGTTTATTCAACATTTAATCCTTGTGGAGTGCAAAATTTAATTGCAGATGTAGATTTTGAAAGTTGTATAATAAGAGATAATTATTCAAGAGATTTATCTGCGATGCTTTTTGTAGGATTACAACAATTCACTATTTTCTCTAGAGGTTCAATTGTAAATAGTGTGTTTTACAATAATACATCATTAAATAATGCTTCTTGTGTTTATTTTGTAGCAAGTGGCGGCGGAACTGCCGCGGGTATTGATGTGGATATTTTTAATACTACTTTTTCAGGTAATACTGGCGCTAATGGAAATGTAATTACAATGGACCAAGCACAGAATACAGCCATTAGAAATAGCATTATTTTTGGTAACGGAAGCAATACACCTATTTTTAGTATTAATGGAACATCCGCTGCTGCTGATAATATTTTTGAAGGTGGTCAATTAGGAAACTTAAATAGTAATCCTTTATATTCTAATAGCGCAACTAATGATTATACGCTACAAGCAGGTTCTCCCGCTATTGATACAGGAAATAACACATATGCAGTTACAACATTAGATTTGAATGGAAATCCACGTATTTTTAATACCACAGTAGATATGGGAGCATTTGAATTTGACCCTTCAGGATTGAGTATAGAAGACAATACAATTATTAATGATTTTACAATCTATCCAAATCCAACAAGTAGTGTTTTGAATATTAAAATGAATACAACTTTTGAAAAAGCAGAAATATACACCATTATTGGAGTAAAAGTTTTAGAAAGTAAGGAACAATCAATGGATGTTTCAAACTTAAAAAGTGGCGTGTACTTAATAAAAGTCGCCAATAAAAGAGGAAACTTTACAACTAAAAGGTTTATAAAAAAATAAATAGTAGTTTTGGTTGATAAGAAGAGAGAAACTAAAAATGGTTTCTCTCTTCTGTTTATATCAAACAGTTGAAAATTTAGGTCTTTAATTAAAGTGTTTTTATTTTTTTTCGGTAGAGAGAAAAAAGAAAGTAGATTTAAATCGGATTGGAGAAACCATAAAAATTTATAACATAAAAAAAACCGCTTAGAGCGGTTTTTTTTATTCTTATTAACTATCTGAATCTAAATAATCTGGTATTCCATCTCCATCAGTATCATCATTTGTTGGATCACCATCTTGGTTTGCATCTTCATCTATCGTGTCAATTCCATCTCCATCATCATCATCATCAAAATAATTTGGTACACCATCACCATCTGTATCGTCATTGTTTAAATTCCCATCCCCATCTAAATCTTCATCATTAGAAGCTACGGTATCATTATCATCATCAACAGCAACCGAATATTGTAGTGCAACTGTAAATACTAAAGGGGAACTTGGTGGAATAGCACCTTGTCCTGCACCAGCGTATGCTAAACCAGAGGGAATAAACAAAAACCCTTCTCCAAAATCAACAAATTCTAAGGGTGCATTTGGCATTGAAACATTTGTGCCTGCTTTAAAATGAGTAAAACCGTAAGACCATCCTTTAATTACAGTACGTAAACTAAACCAAGGATCTCCAACAGCAACTGAGTTTCTTGAATCAAAAACAAAACCATTGAGTAATTCTCCTCGATAGGTTGTTAAAACATCATCAATTTTTGATGGTTGATAACCAACACCCTCTTTAGTAACAATATAATATAAATTATAATCTACATTGTTTTCATTAACAACTTCTGTTTCTACCTGACTATAAAAAGATGTTTGTCCCGCATCAATTTCTTTAATTGAATCTAATGTTTCGTTATAGTAATGAGTCTTCATATACTCAATCAATGCTGCATCATCAATAACAGCAATACCTGCGTAATCATATGGTTTAAAGTCATTATCATCATCACAAGAGATAAAAACTACCGCCAAAAGCAGGCAAGAGAGTATTAGATTTTTAATATTCATTTCCTTAATTATTTTAAGGGCGCAAGATACAATTTTGTTACCTTTGTTGAAAGACAATTAAGAAAATTTAACTTTTTGCATGAGGATTGATAAATATTTATGGTGCATCCGGATTTTTAAGACACGCAGCATTGCAACTGAAGCATGCAGAAAAGGTCAAATAAAGATAAATGGAGTTTCTATTAAGCCATCAAAAGAAGTTTTTCTAACCGAACAAATTAGTATTAGGAAAAATCAAATCAACTATCAAATATTAGTGTTAGATTTTCCTAAAAGCCGTGTTGGTGCTAAATTAGTTGATTTTTACAGAAAAGATGTAACTCCAAAAGAGGCTTTTGAAAACTTGGAGTTATTAAAATACTCGAAAGATTATTACCGAAAAAAGGGAACAGGAAGACCTACAAAGAAAGATAGACGAGATATAGAAGATTATAAAGAAGAAGATTAATATTATGACGAATTCAATAATACTAACAAACGAGCAAATCAATCATAAAATAAAGCGTATTTCCTATCAAATATTAGAGGTTAATGCTTCTGAAAAAGAATTAATAATTGCTGGTATTGCATCTAATGGGTTTGTTTTTGCTAAAAAATTAAAAAATGCTTTAACTAACATTTCAACACTTGACGTAAAGTTATGCGAAGTAATAATTGATAAAAAAAATCCAAGAAATAAGATAACAACGTCTTTAAGCATTGATGAGTACAAAAATAAATCGCTTGTTTTAGTGGATGATGTATTAAATTCTGGGACTACATTAATTTACGGAATAAAACATTTCTTAGAAGTTCCTCTTAAACGTTTTAAAACAGCAGTATTAGTCAATAGAAATCATAAAAAATACCCGGTAAAGGCTGATTATAAAGGCATTTCTTTATCAACGACGCTACAAGACAATATTACTGTTGAATTTGGCGCCAAAGAATCTGTTGCGTTTTTAGATTAATTTTTATTAATCTCATTTACAACTTCTTCAATAGTCAATTTATCTGTATTTACCATTTTATTTGATTTATTATAAAAAAACGCACGCTCAAATAAATGCTTCGCAATAAATTCTTTCAATTTATCATCAGTTATAGATGCCACTAATGGACGCTTACTTTTTTCTGCGACTATACGATTGTAAATTGTATCTATTGATGTTTTTAAATAATATGAAGTAGAATTCTCTAAAATAATATTCATATTATTTCCGTAGCATGGAGTTCCGCCTCCTAATGACAATACAAAACTTTCATCGTTTTGCAATAATTTAGTAAGATATGTTGTTTCTTTTAGCCTAAAATAAATCTCTCCTTTTTCTTCAAAAATTGTAGTGATACTTTTTTTTTCTTTTGATTCAATATATGCATCAAGGTCAATAAAAGGAACATTTAATTTACTCGCCAGCAAGTGCCCAACTGCTGATTTCCCACTCGCCATATAACCCACCAATACTATTTTCATCACGTCAAAAATTTAAACAACAAATATCGAATAAAAATTTATAAAATGACTTGCAAAATAGATTTTAGATAGTATATTTGCACTCGCTAAGGCGAAAAGGAAGACCTGGTAGCTCAGTTGGTAGAGCACCTCCCTTTTAAGGAGGTGGTCCTGGGTTCGAGCCCCAGCCAGGTCACAAAAAAAGTCGAGTTTTAAACTTGACTTTTTTTTGTTTTAGAGAAATTATAAAGCGCGTATGGCGGAATTGGTAGACGCGCAAGCTTGAGGGGTTTGTGTCCACTAGGACGTGCTGGTTCGACTCCAGTTACGCGCACAAAAATCTGCTAAATTAACCTTAGCAGATTTTTTCTTTTTGTATTTCTTTAACTTATAACTTCGTTTTTATTACTATACTTGCATTATGATAAAAAAAACACTCCTTTCGGTACTATTAATTACTTCCTTTATAAGTTTTTCACAAGAAAAAACAATTGATACGCTTCAAGTTAGCGAAACAGAAATTATTACTTTAATAGGACAAATTGTAAATGGTTTTGATAAAAAACCGTTAAGTGGCGCACATATTTTTAACATGAATTCTATAAAGGGATCTGTTACAAATTCTGAAGGTTATTTTGAAATACCAACTAGAGCAAACGACACCATATTTTTATCGCATCTTGGTTTTCAATCTGTGAAAATTAAAATTACCAATGATTTATTGAAAGGAAATGAATTAGAGATTGCTTTGTATGAAAAAGCAGAACTAATTGATGAAGTTAAAGTAAAAACTATTCAATTAATTGGTGTTTTAGAAATTGATGCTAAAAACGTACCACAAGATAAATACACTAGAATTCATATTAATGGATTACCACAAACCTATGAAGTTGGTAAACCAAGGCAAAAAACCTATAGTTCTCCTATTGATGCTATTTTTCACCCTGTTGATTTTGTTTACAATCTTTTTGGTAAAAACCCAAAGCAATTAAGGAAATTGAAACAAATGAAAGAGGATGATTCTGTTAGAGCTATGCTAGATTCTAAAATTAATAGAGAGTTAATGTTAGAATATTTAGAATTGAGTAGAGAAGAATTAAATGACTTACTAAACGACTGCAATTACTCAGAATATTTTGTTAAAACAGCAAGCGATATTCAAGTAATTGAAGCAGTTATTGAATGTTACGAAAATTATAAAGCCTTAAAAAAAGGAACAACTAAGAAAAAATAATTCGCAAATAACATATTATTATAAAACAAAAACGCCGCTCAATGAGCGGCGTTTTTAGTTCTATGTATTTCCTATTTAGTTATTCCCTAAAATTAATGGTAAACCATCACTACCACCAACAATAACTACTTTAGTGTTTGGAGATTCTGCTAACTTAAGTGTTGCATCAATTCCTTTGTCTTGTAAAATTTTATCAGTTAAAGAAGCACTTAAAATTCTATTTGCATCGGCCTTTCCTCGTGCCTCAATAATAACTTTCTCTGCTTCTTTAGAAGCTGTTACCAATCTAAATTCATATTCTAAAGATTCTTGTTCTTGACCAAGTTTACGCTCAATAGCGTCTTTAATTGCAGGTGGTAACGTAACGTCACGTACTAAAACATCTACCAATTCTATGTATTGATCTTGTACTATTAATTTTGTTTCGTCAAATATTTCTTGCTGAATGGCATCTCGTTTCGATGAATAAATTTGCTCTGGAGTATAACGCCCTACAACACTTCTAGTTGCAGAACGAATAGCTGGCTTTAAAACTCGATCAAGATAACTTGCGCCTTTTTCTTGGTGTAATTTACCCAAATTATCTGTTTGAGGCTTAAACCAAATCGATGCTTCTAAAAGAATGTCTAAACCATTTGACGAAAGTACTTTCATACGTTCGGCAATTTCTTGTTGCCTAACTTCGTAAATATATACTTTGTTCCAAGGTGCAACTATATGAAACCCCTCGCCCATTGCAGGCTCATCAGTAACAACACCGCCTGAAAATGTTTTATACAAAACTCCCGCTTGACCAGAATCTATTGTAACTGTTGATTTAGAAAAAAGTATCAATGCAACTATTCCGATAAAAATAAGTCCGAATAATCCTTTTGGTAATTGTAGTTGTGGTTGTGCCATAATTTTTAATTTTAATTTTTTAAATGAATCCTTTATATTTTCGAACAAACCATTCGATGCTCAAAGATAGTGTAATTAACCCTAATAACCACTTCCAATCTATCAATGAATTTAATTTTTTATGCATTTTTTGAATAGACGCAAATCGAGTATCCGCAATTAAGTCGTCAATCAATAATTTTGTATTATTTAAATAATAAATAGCACCTTCAGATTTATTACTTGTAATTTTTAATTTATCAATATTCGCTGAGTAAAATTGCTTTTCAGCATCAAAATTTATCACTTTAAAATTTCCTTTTTGGATTGCTGTTTGATTTTCAACTGAAACTACAAAACTATAAGTACCAGCATTAATATTCTGAACATCAATTTGATAGTTATTTCCAACTAATGAAAACGGAAATCTATTTTCTTCTTTTCCACCTTGGTTTATTAAAGATAACCATAAAGTTGCGCTTGAATCGAATTGATAGTTTTTATCTAAATAACTCGCATCAATTCTAATTACATCGGTAGCATAATAAAGTGGTTTATAATCAACTTTTAAACGTTTTATGTTTTTTGAAAAAGACAAATACTGCATAATTTTTGCTGTAAAATTATCGTAGTCAATAAATGATTTATTTTCTAATTGTGAAGTCATTCTCCAACGCCAACTGTTTTCGCCAAATAAAACTACAGCTCTACTTTTTTGCGTCTCATAGGTCGCCAATAATGGTTGCTCAGTTAAAAAACCGTTTACTTGTTGCCAAAGCATGGTTTCAAATGGAACGGTGAACGTAATTGTGCCAAATTTATCAATCAATGGTGGAAATGACTCAAACCCAATATTGCTTTGTGAAAAACTTGAAAAGGACGGATTAAAAATTGGTTGATAATTTTCTGTTTGTTGAATGACCTTTTTAGAAAAGTTAGACTGAATTTTATTTAAAAAATTCCAATCGGTTTTTGTTCCTGTTATAATAGCGTAATTGAGTTGTTGTTTCTCTATTTGTTTAAAAACGGGTTTAAATGAACTAATTGGTTGATACAGAATAACAGACTCATAATCTTCTAAATTATACGAATCACCAATAACCTTCACTTCAACTGTACGTTGCTTATTGCTTTCAATACTTTCTTTTAAAGCACCAATATCAGGATGCAATAATGAAGTAAGTAACAATGTTTTTGATTGTTCATCAATTACCTCAACAACAAATTCTTTGGTATTGTTTGTGGTGTTTTTTTCACCATCAATTGTAGAAATTACAGCAGTGTAATAATGAGTGCCAACTTTGGTTGTTGGTAAGTGAAAGGAGGTTTTCTTGGACGTTTTATTTTCATCAAAAATAATTTTTTCAGAATAAACTTTTTGATTTCCCTTAAAAATAGAAAATTGGGTTTCCTCTTTTACTTTTCCGTCATAATTCAAATAAACCTCCACTGGAAACTTATTTTTTAAATAGGTATATCTATTCACATTCAGTTGAGAAATAAATACATCTGTATATTTAATAGTATCGCCTACAACTACAGAAAAAACAGGCTGTTGTATGTTTTTAAATTCAAAACTAGATCCAATTGTTTGATTTCCATCTGTTATCAATAAAATTGGAGCATTAGCCTCTTTATAAATCGATTTAAATTGTTGTAATGGTTTTGAAATATCAGTCTGCGTGTCTTTAAAAAATAAGGTGTCTAAAGTTTCTACGTTACTTCCGAATGAATAATAATCTAGTTTGAATTTATTGTTCAATTCCACATTCGATTTTAAATTATCAACAAACGCTATCACCGAATTAGATTGACCAGCAGATGCAATTGATTTAGAATTATCAATTGCCACAGCAAGTATAGGCTTTACAATTTCAATTTTACGCTGCTCTATTTTTGGATTGATAAACAATAAAAACAATGCCAACAAACTAACAAAACGCAAAAAAGTCAGTAAATAACTGACTCTTTCTTTATTCTTTAAATTTTTATAATAATGAAAAACCGCAATTGCTATTGCTAAAATTACACCTAAAACTATATATAAAATTTGCACTATTTACATTGTTTTTTAAGTCAACATTCCTCCATCTACACTTAATGTTTGACCTGTAATGTACGAACTCATCTCAGATCCTAAAAACACACATGCATTTGCTATATCTTCTGGAGTTCCACCGCGTTTTAACGGAATTGCTTTACGCCAACCATCAACAGTTGCTTCATCTAATTTTGCAGTCATTTCAGTTTCGATAAAACCTGGAGCGATTACATTACTTCTAATATTACGAGAACCTAATTCTAACGCTACCGATTTTGAAAAACCAATAATACCCGCTTTAGAAGCAGCGTAGTTAGATTGACCTGCGTTTCCTTTAAGCCCAACAACAGAACTCATATTGATAATTGAACCGTTCCGCTGCTTCATCATAGGTCTAATTACCGCCTTGGTTAAATTAAAAACCGATTTTAAATTGATTTCAATTACTTTATCAAAATCATCTTCGGTAATTCGCATTAATAAATTGTCTTTGGTAATTCCTGCATTGTTAATCAGAATATCGATTGAACCAAATTCTTTTAGCACCTCAGCCGCTAATTCTTGTGCTGCATCAAAGTCAGCAGCGTTAGATTGATACCCTTTTGCTCTTACTCCATAACCTTCAAGTTCTTTTTCCAAAGCGTTTGCAGCATCAACAGACGAACTGTACGTAAACGCAACATTTGCACCATGTTTCGCATATGTTTGCGCAATACCTTTCCCTATTCCTCTTGTTGCACCTGTTATTAAAGCAGTTTTATTTTCTAGTAGTTTCATTTTTTTAATTGATTATTGAAACTCAAAGATATAAAAAGAATTGCTGTATCATAAATTTGACTGATGATATTTTTTGTGCATTTAACTAGAATAAATTTTTAAATTATGGCGGCATTAATTCCGTATATTGTTTTTTCTGGAAATTGCAGAGAATCACTTAAATTTTATACTACTGTTTTTAAAGGTAAAATTGTTTCAATTCAAACCTTTGGAGATGCTCCTTTTGATTTCCCAAAAGAATCTAAAGAGCGCATATTTGATTCAGAATTTAAAGCAGGTGATATCCACTTTAAAGCATCCGATGATTCGCCACCTAATCAAACAGTTACTCAAGGAACAAATTTTTCACTTTTTGTGTCTTTTACAGATGCTCAATTTAAAAAAGATGCTTTTGAAAAGTTTGCAAACAAAGGAATCGTTTTATTTCCGTTGGATGATAATTTTGGAATGCTGAAAGATCAATTTGGAATACAATGGATGTTTGTGAACGAAAAGAATTAATTATATCCGTTGTGCATTTAAATAATGCTAATTTTCAAATTATTTATATTTCTATCAAA
>CAZUFO010000081.1:0-10346 GCA_964619615.1 uncultured Lutibacter sp.
ATCAGATAAAACGGGATTCAAAATGAAAACAGTTTCGTAATGATTCATAATTAATTGTTTTAAATTTTACTTTTTAAGGGTGCAAATATACTGTTATTTGTTTAAACAGCAAGGCAGTTTTAAATAAAATTCACAACTTTATTTCTTAGTAATATTACAAATAAGTTATATTTAAAAAAAACATCAAAACAGAAGCATCAACTGAAGCTCTAAAGTGAAATTTTTGTGATAGTTACAGTATTGAGATAGAAATTGTAAAATAATGATTCATTATAATTAACGTGGACTCTATAAATAGCATAAAACTTAAATTTAATTCCAAACAGTAAACCGTTAAAACTTAACTGCGAATTTAACAAAGTTAAATTCGTCTATACTGAGTGCGGTTGAAGCATATTATTTTATCATTAAGTAGATTATTTCTCTTTCTACGAGAAATAGCAACGATGTAATTAATTTATATTTTTAACATTTTTGTTCATTTTTGAGGAGCTATTTTTGCATATATTCGCAATTGCGCTTTATTGCACACACTTTTAAATTTAAAATCAATTATTTATTATGAAAAACTTTATGATTAAAGTTGTTAAACTATTGAGTTTAGCACTACTTTTAACTGCTTTTTTGGCTCCTCAAAATATGGAGGCGCAACGTAAAAAGAAAAATAAAAAAGGGGATACCGAAGCAGCAAAAACTGCTCCGAAAAAAGACAAGGAAAAAACAATTGCTGATTTAACTAAATCTAGCAAAAAAATTGAAGGCCTTTTTACCATGTACCAAGATACCATTACTGGTTCTTTACAAATGCTTATTTCTGAAGATCAAATTGATAAAGAATTTATTCATTTCTCACAAGTAAAAGATGGCGCTGTAGAAATTGGGCTTTTTAGAGGCGCTTACCAAGGGTCTAGCGTATTCAAAATTCAAAAATACTTTAATAAAATTGAGTTTACAACTCAAAGTACTTCTTATTATTTTGATCCTGAAAATCCTATTTCTAAATCAAAAGATGCTAATATTACCGAAGGCATTATGGCTAGTATTAAAATAGAAGCCTTCAACAAAGAAAAGGGATTGTATTTGATTAAAGCAGGTGATTTGTTCTTAAAAGAAACACTATCACAAATAAAACCAGCGAAAAGACCTGGAACTCCACCTACTGCTTTTTCATTAGGAAATTTAGATAAAAACAAAACTAAGATAATTGATATACAGAATTATCCGGAAAATACTGATGTTGCTGTTAAGTATGTTTATTCAAAGCCTTCTACTTTAAACAGTGGATCCAACGCAATAAGTGATGGTAGAAATGTAAGTGTTAAAATTTACCACAGTTTAATTGCCATGCCAGACAATGACTACGAAATTAGATTAGATGATCCAAGAGTAGGTTATTTTCTAACTCATGTTGATGATAAAACATCTATGGAAACAATAAATTATCGAGATTTAATTCATCGGTGGAATTTAATAAAAAAAGACCCTAGTGCTGCAATTTCTGAGCCAGTTGAACCAATTACTTGGTGGATGGAAAACTCTACACCAGTAGAATGGAGACCAATTATTACCGAAGCGGTATTGCGTTGGAATGTTGCTTTCGAAAAAGCAGGTTTTAAAAATGCAATGGTTGTAAAAATACAACCAGATGATGCAGATTGGGATGCAGGAGATATTCGTTATAATGTGTTACGTTGGACCTCTTCTCCAAGACCATCATTTGGTGGTTACGGACCTAGTTTTGTTAATCCTAGAACTGGAGAAATTTTAGGAGCCGATGTCATGTTGGAATATGTTCATTTTACAGGAAGAGTATTTCTAGATAAAATCTTTGATGCAAACGCTACTGACAGTTATCAATCTAATATAATTAATGACCCATATACTTGCTCTCTAGGTCATATATTGCAAGAAAACACACTGTTTGGAAAAGCAGTTATAACTGCTTTTGACAATTCAGAATTAGAATTAGAAAAAATGACTTATGACAATATGATGCGTTTAATTATGCATGAGGTAGGCCACACGCTTGGCTTGATGCATAATATGAAAGGAAGTCAATTATTTACTCCAGAAGAATTAGCAACACCAGAATTAATTAAAGGAAAAGCACTTTCTACTTCAGTTATGGAGTATCCATCAATTAATATTACCAAAGACAGGTCAAAACAAGGGCATTATTACGATAACGCTGTTGGACCTTATGATGAATGGGCTATTCAGTTTGGATACACACCATTTAAATCTGAACAAGAGAAAGTAGATTTATTAAATAAATCTACCCAACATGAACTTGTTTTTGGAAATGATGCAGATGATATGAGATCTAATGGTAAGGGAATTGACCCAAGAGTTAATATTTATGATTTATCAAGCGACCCTATAACCTACGCTATTGGAAGAATTGAATTAGTCAATACTACAATGGAAAGTATTAAAGACAAAATGGTTAGCGATGGCGAATCTTATGAAGAACTAAAAAGAGCATATCGTACTTTAAGTGGTCAAAGTAGAATATCAGGTAATATAATTTCACGCTATATTGGCGGTGTTTATGTTGATAGAGCTATGGCTGGGCAAGAAGGCGCAACACAACCTTATACACCTGTTAGTTTAGAAGACCAAAAAAGAGCCATGGATGCATTGAGTAAATATATATTTGCATCAAATGCATTTGAAGCACCCGCAGGTCTATATAATTATTTAGCAAGCCAACGAAGAGGGTTTAATTTCTTTAAAGGACCAGAAGACCCTAAAATTCACAGTCAAGTGTTAGCAGCCCAAAAAGGAGTATTAGGTCAACTTTTACACACAAATACTTTACAACGTATTACGGACTCTGAATTGTATGGTAATGAATATCCGTTAGCAACTTTTATGACCGATTTAAACAATGCAATTTTTAAAGCAGACATTTATGGTAATGTAAATTCATTTAGACAAAATTTACAGATAGAATATACCAATATGCTAATTGATATGTTAACTGGTAAGAAAAAAGGAAGCTATACCAATGCTTCAAAATCTATGGCATTGTATAATTTGAAGAAAATTAGAATTATGGCTGCGCCATCTGGTAACATTTCTTCAAAAGCACATAAGCAACATCTAAGAACACTTATTGATAATGCGTTAAAGGAAATTAAATAAATTAACTTTTAATTTTATTGAAAAGCATCACTTTAAAAAGTGATGCTTTTTTTATTGATACCATATACTTATTTTAACAATACAACAAACTATACTCCAACTTTATTTATAGACAACAGTAATAATAATTTAATTTTATCACTTCAAAGTGGTATTGGAATTGGTTATAATGCCAAAAACTTTTTTATAGGAGTCTCAGTTAACAAAACAATTAAAGATCAAAATTTTAATACAATTGACCATTCAGAAAAAATTCAAGTCCACACTTCAAAAAATGTTTTCTTCGCCTTTTTAGGTTATCGGTTTAAAGCCCCAAAATCTATTGCAAAACCAATTGATGATTTAGAAGAGAGAATTCCGATATTACATAAGTAAAACTAAACTTTTTCTACAATCTCATCCGCAATTGCTAAACAAGAAGTTGCTGCTGGTGATGGTGCATTTAATACGTGAATACTT
Source organism: uncultured Lutibacter sp. (assembly GCA_964619615.1). Classification (GTDB taxonomy): domain Bacteria; phylum Bacteroidota; class Bacteroidia; order Flavobacteriales; family Flavobacteriaceae; genus Urechidicola. The sequence continues at coordinate 3,607 of CAZUFO010000081.1, forward strand.
TTCTCTTTATTAATTATTTTAAAATCATCAATTAAATCACCTTCAACATCAATCGCTTGCGCACGTACTCCTGCCCTAGCGGGTTTAATATCGTCTATTGTAATACTTGGCATCATACGTTGTAATTCTTTCACAAATAAACGTTTTGAAAAAGCACGTTTATACTCTTCCAATCCTTTTCGCCAATGCTTAAAAAACAGTTTCCAAGTTCCTTTATATGTCAATGCCTGAAAAGTGTCTTTTATATTGAAACTGGTTGTTTTATATCCTTCTCGTTTAAACGAAAAAACTGCATTCGGTCCACATTCAACACGACCGTCTATCATAGGTGTAAAATGCACACCCAAAAACGGAAAATTTGGATCTGGAACTGGATAGACCAAATTATTTATTTTTGATTTTGATGCTTCTGTCATTTCATAATAATCACCTCGAAAACCTACAATTTGAAGATTTGTTTTAATACTATCTTTTTTTGCTATTCTATCTGCCTGCAAACCTGTACAATATATTATTTTTTGAGCGGTAAAATCACCTTGGTTAGTTTCCAAAACATCATTTAATATTCTTTTTACTTTACATAAAGTTACCAACTTACTTTTATTATTAATTTCAATTATTTGTTCCAAAAATTTATAACACAAACCAACATAATCTATTATCCCTGCCGTTGGCACCCAAATTGCTTTTAAACCAACAATAAATGGTTCTTTCTCTTTGATTTCTTCAGTTGATAAAAAACGAATATTTGGAGTGCCATTTTCTAATCCCTTTTTAAAAATAAAATTTAAAATTTCAACTTCTTCAGTTGTAGTGGCAACAATTATTTTTCCGCAGGTTTTATAATTTATGTTGAATTTTTCTGCAAATGCAACCAATTGCTCTCTTCCTTTTTTACAATTATTGGCTTTATAGGAATTAGGTGTATAATAAATTCCTGAATGAATAACACCAGAGTTTCTTCCTGTTTGATGCGCACCAATTTCTTTTTCCTTTTCAAGAAGAATAATTGTTTTATCAGGATATTTTAATTGCAGTTTATAGGCAGTTGCAAGTCCTATTATTCCAGCACCAACAACAATAAAATCACTGTTATTTAACATACTTGGTTTTTTTCATAAAACTAAGAGTTATTAAACCTGCGATAAAGAAAAACATTAATACCAATACTGAAACTCGCATAGAACCAGTTAAAGACAATGCCAACCCAAAAGAAAGTGTACCCATTACAATTGCTATCTTTTCGGTTACATCAAAAAAACTAAAATAGGTTGCATTATCAAAGGTATCTTCAGGTATTAACTTAGAATACGTTGAGCGTGCAAGCGTTTGTGTGGCCCCTAAAACCAACCCTAAAAACGCACCAAGGGTATAAAAATAATTATCGACATTCGGACTTTCACCAGGTAATAAATAAGCCGCCAAGCAGACTAAAATCCAAATGAAAATTGTGATTTTCAAAGTCATTATATTTCCTATTTTCCCTGAAATTCTCGAAAACATATAAGCTCCTACTATTGCAACTAATTGAATTAATAAAATAGTGATAATTAAATTAGTTGTTGGTAATCCTAATTCTTCATCACCAAACTTTGCCGCCAAAACAATTATAGTTTGAATTCCAGCACTAATTAAGAAAAACGTAAGCAGAAAAATAAAAATTGTTGGATTTTTTACTACTTCTTTAAACACTTTTCTCAATTCTCTAAAACCTTTAAATATATAATCTTTCTTTGGTTTTCTTTTAAAAGTATTATTTGGCAAATAGTAAAATGTATATTGAGCAAAACCAAGCCACCAAATACCGACCAACACAAATGCATATTGAAAAACTTTCACAGGTGGCTTCTCACCGCTTGTTAATGGATGGTCTACAAACCCATACCATTCAGGTTTCATAATCATTGTTAAAATGAATAATAGTAAAAAAACCGAGCCAATATAACCATTAATAAACCCTTTTGCACTTACCTTATCGTGTTGCTCGGGTGGTGCTACTTCGGTTAAATACGCATTATAAAAAACCAAACTTCCCCAAAAACCAATACTTGCTAAAATAGAAAATGTAATTCCTATCCAAAGTTTATCAATGCTATCAAAAAAGTATAAAGACATCACAGAAAAAGATCCTAAAAAGCAAAAAAATTGCATAAATCGTTTTTTGTTTCCCATATAATCAGCAATACTTGATAGCATTGGCGAAAATATGGCTACTATTAGAAAGGAGAATGATAATGTGTATGAATACAAAACCGTATTGTTCCAATCAGTCCCTAAAAAATGAACGGTTGCATCTTTACCACCAGTAATCATTCCATAAAATAAAGGGAATACTGCTGTTGTAATTACCAATGGATATACTGAGTTTGCCCAATCGTAAAATGCCCATGCTCCAATTAGTTTTTTGTCGCCTTTTTGTAACATATGCTTAAAATATAAGTTGCTATTTGTTTATTATTGTTTGTTGAATTTATCTGCATAAGCTATTGCTTTTGGAAGGTATGCTTTTAAATTCGCAATCCGAGTTTGATTAGAAGGATGTGTACTCAAAAATTCTGGTGGTGCATTTCCACCTGCTCTTTCGCTCATCCGAATCCAAACATTAACTGCTTCTTCAGGGTTGTAACCAGCCATAATCATAAAAACCATTCCTAATTTATCGGCTTCATTTTCATGAGTTCTACTATAAGCTAGCAATCCAACCTGTGAACCAACTCCGTAAATAGTATTCCAAAGAATTTGTGATTCTTTGCTTTCTTTAGAACTACCAACCGCAACAGCAATTCCTCCTAATTGTTGACCATAAGCAGTTGTCATGCGCTCTTGTCCGTGCTTTGCAAAAGCATGAGCAACTTCATGCCCCATAACTGCGGCAATACCATCTGTATTTGCACAAATTGGCAAAATACCAGTGTAAAAAACAACTTTCCCTCCAGGCATACACCAAGCGTTTACTGCTTTATCTTCAATTAAATTAAATTCCCAACGATAATTATTCGCTTCCTCAACCATTCCGTTTGCTCTCATAAATCTGTCAACAGCTTTTGAAATATTCCCACCTATTTCTTTAATCTCATTTGTTTTATTTACGTTTGAAGAAACTTTATTCTCTTTTAAAAACCCTTTATATTGAGCAAAACTTGCAGGTAAAATTTGTGAATCACTTATTAGGTTTATACGTTTTCTACCTGTAATTGGTACTGTGCTGCAACTTATCAAAAATAATACGATAAGAATGTATGTTATTTTGTTTTTCATGTATGTAATAAATTATCTTTTTTTCAAATTTAAGTATTAATTACAAATGAAACAGTTGTAAGCACCAAAATATATTTCGTCAAAATAATTAAATCGTATATTACCCCTTTAAACCCTACAATAATTATGAAAAATCTTATATATTTTACTTTGGCTTTTTTTGCATTTAGTTGCACTACAAATGCACAAGAAAAAAGCAACAATCAAACTACAAAAACAAAATCGATGAAAAAAACAGATGCAGAATGGAAAAAGGAATTAACTCCACAAGAATATTATGTATTAAGAGAAAAAGGAACGGACAGGGCTGGTGATGGTGGATATACCAAACATTTTGAAAAAGGAACCTATATCTGTGCAGCTTGTAATACACAACTTTTTGAATCTAACACTAAATATGAAAGTCATTGTGGTTGGCCTTCTTTTGATGATGCCATTGAAGGTACTGTTATAAAAACTTCAGATTATAGTGCAGGAATGGTTAGAACAGAAATTACTTGTAAAGCTTGTGATGGACATTTAGGTCATATATTTGATGATGGTCCAAAAGATACAACAGGAAAAAGATATTGTGTTAATACTACATCCATTAAATTTGTAAAGTCTGGAAATAAAAAATAATTTTTTAGAGAGCGCAATTCGTCAAATTAATTCATATAAAATTGTAGCTGAAAAAACATTCAATCAATTAACTGACGACCAACTCTTTTGGAAGTACAATCAGGAGTCTAGCAGTATTACTATTATCGTTAAACATATTGTTGGCAATCAACTATCTCGTTGGTCAAATTACTTATTTGAGTAAAATGCTTCAAAACGAAAAATGGGAATCACTTTCAATTCCAAAGAATAAGAGTATTCAATTTAATTTAGAAAAATTTAAAGACAATAAATGATGCTTAATTTTTCTAATTCTAAATAAGATGTATTTTACAAATAATTACATCTAAAATCTCATTTCAAACTTCAAACTTTTGAGTATCTTTGTCACTTCTAAAAATTTGATGAAAGATTTATGTTCAATAATTTAAGTGATAAGTTAGACAAGGCATTCCACGTACTAAAAGGACACGGGAGTATTACAGAAGTAAACGTTGCAGAAACCTTAAAAGAAGTTCGAAGAGCACTTTTAGATGCCGATGTTAACTTTAAAATAGCCAAAGAATTTACCAAACGTGTAAAAGAAAAAGCACTAGGTCAAGATGTATTAACTACCTTGAATCCAGGTCAATTAATGGTCAAAATCGTTAAAGACGAGTTGACTGAATTGATGGGTGGCGAAACTGTTGGAATAAACTTAGGGGGTTCACCAACTGTAATTTTAATGTCTGGCTTACAAGGTTCTGGTAAAACAACCTTTTCAGGTAAATTAGCCAACTTCTTAAAAAACAAAAAATCGAAAAATGTATTGTTAGTTGGTTGTGATGTTTACAGACCTGCGGCAATTAATCAATTACAAATTGTTGGAGAACAAATTGGTGTAGAAGTATATGCAGAGGTTGGCAATCAGAATCCAGTTGAAATTTCTCAAAACGCAATCAAACACGCAAAAGCTACAGGTAAAAATGTGGTGATTATAGATACCGCTGGTCGTTTGGCTGTTGATACCGAAATGATGGATGAAATCTCTAACATTCATAAGGCTGTTAGTCCGCAAGAAACCTTATTTGTAGTGGATTCCATGACAGGGCAAGATGCTGTAAATACAGCAAAAGCATTTAATGATATTCTAAATTTTGATGGAGTTATTCTTACAAAATTAGATGGTGATACACGTGGTGGAGCAGCGCTTTCAATAAAATCTGTTGTAAATAAACCAATTAAATTTATTGGTACAGGAGAAAAAATGGAGGCGATTGACATTTTCCATCCAGATCGTATGGCAGAACGAATCTTGGGAATGGGTGATGTTGTTTCTTTAGTTGAACGTGCACAAGAACAATACGATGAAGAAGAAGCTCGTAAGATTCAAAAGAAAATTGCTAAAAATCAGTTTGGCTTTGATGATTTCTTAAAGCAAATTCAACAAATCAAAAAAATGGGAAACATGAAAGACTTAGTCGGAATGATTCCTGGCGCAAGTAAAGCCATGAAAGATGTTGATGTTGATGATGATGCCTTTAATGGAATTGAAGCTATTATTCATTCTATGACTCCGAAAGAAAGAAGTACACCTGCAAGCATTAATTCAAGTAGAAAAAAGAGAATTGCTAAAGGTTCTGGAACTACTATTCAGGAAGTAAATCAGTTAATGAAGCAATTCAATCAAATGAGTAAGATGATGAAAATGATGCAAGGTGGAGGCGGTCAGAAAATGATGCAAATGATGAAAGGAATGGGGCAATAATTCAATTAAAATGAATAATTAAAAATTAGTTGTCATTCTGAGCTTGTCGAAGGATCTCATCAAAATAACAAAAACTATGACGATCCTCGACGGTAAAAAAACATCACAAGACATAAAATCAGAAATCGCAAAAGCGGTTAAAGAACTAAAGTCTCAAAACAAAAAAACACCACATTTAGCCGCCGTTTTAGTTGGAACTGATGGCGCGAGCATGACCTATGTTGGTGCCAAAGTAAAAGCCTGTGAATTAGTTGGATTCAATTCTACTTTAATTGATTTACCTGTAGAAACTACAGAAGAGGAGTTATTAAATCAAATTGAAGCATTAAACACCAATGATGATATTGATGGATTTATTGTTCAATTACCATTACCAAAACACATCGATGAACAAAAAGTCTTAATGGCTGTTCACCCAGATAAAGATGTAGATGGTTTCCACCCAATGAATGTTGGTAGAATGGCATTAGACCTTCCTACATTCTTACCAGCGACACCATTTGGAATTTTAGAATTATTAGAACGCTATAATGTAGAAACTTCTGGGAAAAATGTAGTCGTAATTGGTCGTAGTCATATTGTGGGTCGTCCGATGAGTATTTTAATGAGTCAGAAAAGAAAGGCTGGAAATGCTACGGTAACGGTTGCGCATAGTCGTACAAAAAACCTAAAAGAAATCACTTTAAAAGCAGATATTATTGTCGCTGCTTTGGGTATTCCTGAATTTTTAACTGGAGATATGGTTAAAGATGGCGTTACAATTATTGATGTTGGCATTACACGTGTTGATGATGCCAGTAAAAAACGTGGCTACAGACTTGCTGGCGATGTAGATTTTGAAACGGTAAGTAAAAAGGCTTCTTTTATAACGCCTGTTCCTGGCGGTGTTGGTCCTATGACCATTGCAATGTTGCTAAAAAACACGTTGATTGCTTGTCAGAGGAAAAAATAAGTGAATTTATCTACTGATTTTAGTTCTATTATAAATTTATTGGAACTTTCATTTCAAAAGGTCATTTTTTAATTTCTTCCAACTGCTTTCGCAATTGTTTTGTTGTGAGTGTACTTCCATCATGACTCCATCCTGGAGGAGCAAATGCATACTTAAATTTATGAATCCAATTTGGAGATTTCT
>CAZUFO010000082.1:0-9799 GCA_964619615.1 uncultured Lutibacter sp.
ACACCGAATGATCCCTTGTTTGCTAATTCTTGATCTAAAACAAAAGTAGATTTTAAAGTAATCGGAGAAATATATGCCGTAAACTACTGAACATCATGACTGTAAATAGTTCCGAAACCCACAAACAAATAAGCTGGAGCCATGAATGTAGATATTTTTGTTTTAGTATCTTCCTTATATTGATACCCGCGTGCAAACTGAGTTTTAAAACTTAAATTGGCAGAAGTAAACCAATTAGACAAAGTGTCTTTTCTATAACCAAATGTTGAACTAAATTCTAACTCATCATCTGTTTTTCTAAACCCTACATTAGATCGATTATTAACACCTAATTTGGCATTTAGAGTATTTTCCCAAACAGTATATTTCTTTTGAAAGTTCCTTCCGAATTCTACTCGAAATAATCCTGAAACAGCATTAGTACCTCCAGAATTCCAGTTTACAAAAGCAACTTCACTTAAATCAAAACCCACACTATTTCTTCGAAACCAGACTATAGAATCAAACATAGAGACTTTTACCTTCTTTTCTAAACCTACCACTAAATCTTTTAGAGCAATCTTATATTCACTATTAGATTCAATATCACGAACCGTCAAAGAATCTACCTGAGAATGTACTGCTAAGCCAAAAAACAATAGAAATAAGTAAACTGAAAATTTCATCAATAGGGGTTAATATTTAATATTCGAAAATTCCGTAGTCGCTTTTAATGGTCAACTTTTTCTTTTCTGAATTTTCTACACGCCCAACAATTTTTGCATTGACATTAAAAGACTTCGAAATCTCAATAATATCGTTTGCAATTTTTGGACTCACGTAAATTTCCATTCGATGACCACAGTTAAAAACTTGATACATTTCTTTCCAATCTGTTTTAGATTGATCTTGAATCAGTTTAAATAACGGCGGCACCTCAAACATATTATCTTTTATGATATGTAAATTTTTTACGAAATGTAAAATCTTAGTTTGTGCTCCACCACTACAATGCACCATTCCGTGTATTTCTTTGGATGTATATTTATCTAAAATAGTTTTGATTATGGGCGCATAGGTTCTTGTAGGGGACAGTACTAATTTACCAGCATTAATAGGTGAGTTTTCTACAGCATCTGTCAGCTTCATATTTCCTGAATACACTAAATCTTCAGGGACAGCTGCATCAAAACTTTCAGGGAATTTTTTTGCTAGATATTTATGAAAAACATCATGTCGAGCAGAAGTTAAACCATTGCTCCCCATTCCACCATTGTATTCGGTTTCATAAGATGCTTGCCCAAACGATTCCAATCCAACAATAACATCACCTGCTTTAATATTAGCATTGTCAATTACATCACTACGTTTCATACGAGCAGTTACGGTAGAATCTACAATAATTGTTCTAACCAAATCTCCAACATCCGCAGTTTCACCACCTGTTGAATGAATTTGAACTCCAAACCCTTTTAAGTCTTTAATTAACTCTTCAGTTCCATTAATAATTGCCGAAATTACTTCACCAGGAATTAAATTTTTGTTTCTTCCAATAGTTGATGAAAGCAAAATATTATCTGTTGCTCCAACACATAATAAATCATCAATATTCATAATTAATGCATCTTGGGCAATGCCTTTCCAAACAGAAATATCGCCTGTTTCTTTCCAATACATATAGGCTAAAGATGATTTTGTGCCAGCACCATCTGCGTGCATAATCAAACAATATTTATCGTCGTTAGTTAAATAATCTGGAACAATTTTGCAAAAAGCTTGCGAAAACAATCCTTTATCAACATTTTTAATGGCGTTATGCACATCTTCTTTTGAAGCCGATACGCCACGTTGAGTATATCTTTTACTGATTTCTGAACTCATTAGTTGTGTTGTTATTGACGCAAATTTAATAGCTTTTAAACATGTTTCCTATTATTCTTTTGATAAAAAAAAACCTGTCAAATTTAAAATTTCGACAGGCCTGTATATGTTATAAAAGGTAGATTACATCTAATCATTCAAATAATCTAACGTTAAATTTACAAATGCTTTTATACCAACTTTAAATCCACTTTCGTCTAAATAAAAATCAGGAGTGTGATGTCCACCAGCATCTTTTGCAGCAACATCTAATGGTTTTGCTCCTAAAAAGAAATACATTCCAGGTACTTTTAACTGAAAGAACGAAAAATCTTCTGCGCCAGTTACTGCATTCATTATATGAACATTATTTTTTCCTGCTGCCTTTTCTAAAGAAGGAATCATTTTTTCTGTTAACTTGATATGGTTATACGTAATTGGCAATCCCTTTTCTATAGTTATGGTTGCTTTACCTCCATAAGCAGCTGCAATTGCAGGTACTCTTCGCATCATTTCTGCATTTAATTTCTTTTGCATATCATAATCTAGCGTTCTAATTGTACCAATCATTTTTACTTTTTCTGGAATAATATTACTTCTAATACCTCCATTAATTAAACCAACTGTAATTACTGCCGCTTCTTTTGTCAACTCGGTATCTCTACTGATAATTGTTTGTAAACCTGTAATAATTTGTGCCGAAATAACTATTGGATCAACTCCACTCCAAGGTCTAGAACCGTGCGCTTGTTTTCCTTCTACATTAATTTCAAATGTCTGAGCTGCCGCCATTATTCCGCCAGTTTTATAGGCAATATGACCAACATCTGTTACCGAACTAATATGTAACCCAAAAATGGCATCAACTTTTGGATTTGTAAGTACACCTTCTTCTACCATTACTTCTGCTCCTCCACGCTCACCTTTTGGTGCGCCTTCTTCTGCTGGCTGAAAAATGAATTTTACCGTTCCTCTAATATCTTCTTTTATTTTTGATAGAACTTCTGCAACGCCCATTAAAATTGCAATATGAGAATCGTGTCCGCAAGCATGCATTACACCTGTCTTCATTCCGTTAAAAGTAGTTGTAACTTTTGATGCAAAAGGTACAGGTGCTCTTTCTGTTACTGGAAGCGCATCAATATCTGCTCTCAAAGCAACTACTTTTCCTTTTTTTCCTCCTCTTAAAATCCCGACAACTCCTGTATGCGCTACACCTGTTTGCACCTCTATTCCTAAGCTTTTCAAATGCGCTGCGATTTTTTTAGCCGTATTAAATTCTCTGTTAGATAATTCTGGATTCTCATGAAAGTATCGTCTCCATTCAATAACTTTAGACTCTACTTCATCAATTAATTTAATTGTCTTTTGATTTTGAGATTGCAGGCTAATTGATAGTAATAACAAGAAGCATAAAAATGTTGTTTTCATATTAATGTATAAAATTTTCCTAAATGTAAAAAAAATCTTGCACAAAAACGATATTTATTTTCAGATTTTATCTAGTAAATAACAATTCTCGATATTTTACCAATGGCCATAACTCGTCATCAATCATCATTTCTAAAGCATCACAATCTTTTCTGATTTCATCAAAAAATGGTTTTACTTTTTCGCAATACATAACCGCCTTCTTCTCTGCATCATTTAATTTGTTTGATTTTTTTCGTTCATCAATCATTAAATCTACATTGGCATTTATTCCTTCTATTAAACTTGATATTTTTTTTATTAATTTTAATTGTTCCTTTGCATGAATTTCAAATCCTTTACCAAAAATTTCTTTAAGTCCTTTTACATTTTCGATCAACGTATTTTGGTATTTAATTGCAGTTGGCACTACATGATTTCTAGCAATATCTCCTAAAACTCTAGATTCAATTTGAATTCTTAAGGTGTATTCATCAACTTCTATATCGTAACGGGCTCTAACTTCTCTTTCATTCATCACACCAACTTCATCAAATATTTTCAATGACTTTTTTGAAACTTTTGCTTTTAAAGCTACGGGAGTTGTTTTATTATTACTCAATCCTCTTTTCTTGGCTTCTTTTTCCCATTCAATTCCATAACCATTTCCATCAAATAAAATATTCTTTGTTACTTTAATATATTCTCTAATTACATTAAATATAGCATCGTCTTTCTTCATGTCCTTTTTATCGACCAATAAATCAACCTCTTTTTTAAATTCTTTTAATTGCTTGGCAACTATAGTATTTAAAACAGTCATCGGATTGGCACAATTTGCCATTGAGCCAACCGCTCTAAATTCAAATTTATTTCCTGTAAATGCAAATGGTGATGTTCTATTTCTATCGGTATTATCTAATAAAATTTCAGGGATTTTACCTACTACATTTAATTTTAAGTCTGTTTTTTCTTCAGGAGATAATTTACCTTTCGTTACTTTTTCTAGTTCATTTAAAACTTTGGTAAGTTGCTCTCCAATAAATATTGAAATTATTGCTGGCGGCGCTTCATTTGCTCCTAATCTATGGTCGTTTCCCGCACTTGCAATAGTTGCTCTAATTAACTCTTCGTTATCATGTACGGCTTTAATTGTATTAATAAAAAACGTTAAAAACTGTAAATTGCTCATTGGCGTTTTACCGGGGCTTAATAAATTTATGCCTGTATCTGTAGTTAACGACCAATTATTGTGTTTCCCAGAACCATTAACATTTGCAAATGGTTTTTCGTGCATTAACACTTTAAAATGATGTCTTTTTGCAACCTTTGGCATAATGTCCATTAATAAGGAATTGTGATCAACTGCTAAGTTTGACTCTTCATAAATTGGAGCCAACTCAAATTGATTTGGTGCTACTTCATTATGCCTGGTTTTTACTGGAATACCCAATAAAAGGCATTCGTATTCTAAATCGCGCATAAAAGCCATCGCTCTACTCGGAATCGTTCCAAAATAATGATCATCTAATTGCTGTCCTTTTGCTGGCAAATGCCCTAACAAAGTTCTACCCGTTAAAACAATATCTGGTCTTGAGGATGCCAAAGCACTATCAATCAAAAAATATTCTTGCTCCCACCCTAATTCCGATTGCACTTTTCTAACATTTTTATCAAAATATTTACAGATTGCCGTAGCATTTGTATCAATTGCGCTCAATGCTCTAAGTAAAGGCGTTTTATAATCAAGTGCTTCACCAGTATATGAAACAAATATTGTTGGGATACATAAAGTTGACCCATACACAAATGCCGGCGAAGTTGGATCCCAAGCGGTATAACCTCTTGCTTCAAAAGTGTTTCGAATTCCTCCATGGGGAAAGCTAGATGCGTCGGATTCTTGTTGGACTAATTCACTTCCTCCAAAGCGTTCAATAGCGCTTCCGTCTTCAACAGTTTCAAAAAAAGCATCGTGCTTCTCTGCTGTTGAACCCGTTAATGGCTGAAACCAATGCGTATAATGTGTTGCTCCTTTTGACAATGCCCATTCTTTCATTCCAGTAGCAACAGCTCCTGCAACTTTACGATCTATCTTACTTCCTTTATCAATCGCATTGATAACACTTTCATACGCTTCTTTAGAAAGGTATTGCCTCATTTTCGGCTTATTAAACACATTCATTCCGAAAATTTCAGAACGTCTTTTATCTTCAATAATTTTTATGGGTTCTCTATTCAACCCTTTTTCGAGTGCTTTAAATCGGACTATTGCCATACTAATAATATTTTTTACGAAGATAACTATTTTTACGTTAATAAATAGCATTTCAAAAATTTAGCCCCTAATAAAATAGGGCATCCATAAAAATAATATTATTACTGTTAAAATTACCCCCAAAATTTATATACACCGCTCAAATAATTTATATTTGCAACGAATTATTATAAACTAAATAACATTATGGCTAAGATAAAATTAGAATACATTTGGTTAGATGGGTATTTCCCAACACAAAACATGAGAAGTAAGACTAAGGTTGAAAAACATGAAAATTTTCAAGGAACTCTTGAAGAAATAGGAAATTGGTCTTTTGATGGCTCTTCTACAAAACAAGCAGAAGGCGGATCTTCTGACTGTGTTTTAAAACCAGTTGCAATCTATACTGATCCTGATCGCATTAATGGTTATTTAGTAATGACAGAAGTTTTGAATGTAGATGGAACTCCACATGTAAGTAATGGCAGAGCTACCATTGACGATGATGATAATGATTTCTGGTTTGGTTTTGAACAAGAATACTTCATTATGGATGTGAATACTCAATTACCTTTAGGATTCCCAATTGGTGGATATCCTGGACCACAAGGTATGTATTACTGCTCTGTTGGTGGAAAAAACACTTTTGGAAGAGACTTAGTTGAAGAACATGCAGATTTATGTATTGATGCTGGGTTAAATTTTGAAGGAATTAATCAAGAAGTTGCATCTGGACAATGGGAATTTCAATTGTTCGCCAAAGGAGCTAAACAAGCAGGAGATGAAATTTGGATTGCACGTTATTTATTAGACAGATTGACAGAAAAGTATGGTTACTATATTGAATACCATCCAAAACCAATTAAAGGAGATTGGAATGGATCAGGTATGCACGCAAACTTCTCTAACACTTTATTAAGAACTTGTGGCGATAAAGACACTTACATGAAAGTATGTGAAGCTTTTAGACCAGTAGTTAAGGAACACATAAATGTATATGGAGAACACAACGAGGAACGCTTAACAGGATTACATGAAACTGCTTCAATTACTGACTTTAGTTATGGTATTTCAGATCGTGGTGCGTCTATTCGGATTCCGATTATTACCGTACAAAACGACTGGAAAGGGTATTTAGAAGACAGAAGACCTGCTTCAAATGCTGATCCATATAAAATTGCTGGAAGAATTATTAAAACAGTTAAATCTGTTAAATAAAATTAAACATGTTCATAGTTTTAAAAAGAGCCTTCAATTGAAGGCTCTTTTTTCATGTAGAAAATTATGAGATTGTTTGATAAATAAAAATGGCATATAATCCTAAAAGAAGCACTCCCTGTTTCCAACCTAATTTCATTTTAACAGGAAAGAATACTAATGGCAATATGATTAAAGCAATTCCTAACATCCAAAAAATATCGTGAGTAAGCAATCCTTGATCACTAACTGATAATGGAGTGATTATAGAAGTAATTCCTAAAACAGCAAAAATATTAAATATGTTAGAGCCAATTAAATTCCCTAAAGAAATGGCTTTTTCTTTCTTTAAAACAGCAATAATAGATGCTGCTAATTCCGGAATACTTGTTCCAACAGAAACAATTGTAACACCAATAATTCGCGTACTAACACCTAGTTTAATTGCCATATCTGTAGCGCCCTGAATTAATAATTCAGAACCTCCCCAGAGCGATACTCCACCAAGAGTCATAAATAATAAAATTTTATACAACGGCAATTCTACATCCCCTTCAGATAATTCATCATCAACAGTAGTTTTTTGAAATTTTAATAAATAGACTAAAAAAACAAGTAACAACACTACAAAAATAATGCCCTCATATTGCTGTATTTCACCATCAAAAGCTATAAAAACATATAATAGTAATGAAGACAACATCATTATTGGCCAATCTGTTTTGTAAAAACTCTTTTGAACAGTAATTGTTGACAATATAATAGTAATACCTAACACCAATCCTAAATTGGCAATATTAGAACCTATAACATTTCCTAGCGCTAAATCTGCATGACCATTTAATGCTGCCTTAATACTTACTATTAATTCTGGTGCAGAAGTCGCAAATGAAACAACCGTCATACCAATAACTACTTTCGGTATATTTAAACGCAAAGAAAAACCAACTGCAGCTTTTAATAGCCAATTACCTCCCAAAACAAGAAACAGCAACCCTATACCTATTAATACTAAATTCATTAAAAAAAGTTTTGCGCAAATATAAAGGAATTATATGGTGCTTATAAAAAACTATTTAATTTAATTTTCCATTAAAACGATAAAATTAGTTGTATAACTATAAAAATAGTTGTAGTTTTGAATAAACAAATTAGCATCAATGGATAAACTTACCAACAGAGAAGAAGAAATAATGCACGCTTTATGGAATCTTGAAAAAGGATTTGTAAAAGAAGTGGTTGCTTTATTACCAAACAAACCGCATTACAACACCGTATCAACTACAATCAGAAAAATGGAAGAAAAAGGATTTGTAAAACATATTGCCTACGGAAAAACACATCAGTATTATCCTGCAATTTCAAAAGAAGCGTATCGAAAAAGTTTTATGAACAAAACCATTAATAATTATTTCGAAAATTCTTACAAAAATGTAGTTTCATTTTTTGCTAGTGAAGAGAAAATAAGTGTAAAAGAGTTGAAAGAAATCATAAAATTAATAGAAACTAAAAAATAATAGTATGGACTATTTATTAAAATCATCTACTATTTTAGGTCTATTTTATCTGTTTTACAAGTTTGTTTTACAACGTGAAACCTTTTTTCAATCAAACAGGTTATTTTTATTAGCAGGCATTTTCTCCGCCTTAATTATTCCTCTTATTGTTGTTCCAATTTATGTTGAACAAACATCAACAACTGCTGTATTAAAAGGTTTTGTAATAACAGAAAATGGTACAATAAGTGAAATTCAAAAAACAATAGATTGGTTACAAATACTATTAATAGTATATATTAGTGGAGTGCTGTTTTTTGGTGGAAAATTTATCCTATCATTAATTTCATTAAGCCAACTACTTATATCAAGTACTAAAGAAAAGGTAGGTGATTTTTATTTTATTAAAAACGATAAAGAAACTTCTCCCTTTTCATTTTTTAATTATATAGTTTACAATCATAAACCCTTTAAACAGCAGGAGTTACAACAAATAATAGCACATGAAAAAGTGCATGCCTATCAATGGCATTCTTTTGATGTGTTACTTTCTCAAATCATTACAATTATCTTTTGGTTCAATCCATTTTCGTGGCTATATAAAAAAGAATTACAACAAAATTTAGAATTTATTGCTGATGCTATTTCACAGGAGAAAACAGCTTGTGAAAAAAGTTACCAAAAATTACTATTAAAAACAAGTATTGAAAAGAACCCGTTAGCGCTAACCAATAATTTTTATAATTCATTAATCAAAAAAAGAATACTTATGTTACACAAAAACAAATCAAAGAGAACAAATCAATGGAAATTTGCTTTAATTCTCCCTTTAATCATCGCATTTGTACTTACTTTTAATACGGAAGCAATTGCGCAAACCGAAACAACAGTTAAAATTAGTAGTATTGAATTTATTGAAGATTCCGAAGAGAAAAACACTAATGAAAAGACAGAATTTAAGAACCTTTCTATAAGTACTTCTTTTACTAAAGATTCTAAAAAAGAGGTCTTTGATCGATTTGAAAAAATGTTTAAAAAAGGATTTTTAAAAGAAGAATTTGGAACTATAATCGTAAAATTTAGTGATCTCAATCGTAATAATAAAGGTGAAATTACGGCTATTAAAATAAATGTCAATTCCGAAACTACAACTGCCAATTACAGTACACGTTCTAATACGCCAATAAAACCAATAAAAATAACGGTTGGCAATAATGGGAAAGGCATTTCTATTTCTACTATGGGCGCTAAGATTCCTTCAGTTCCAAATCCTCTAATAACTATTGCAACTGCTGCAGATGAAAAAAATTCTCTTTCTGGAACAAACGAAAATACATTGTATTTTATTGATGACAAAGAAGTTAGCAAAGAGAAGTTAGACGAATTAAGTCCGAAAAATATTGAATCCATAAGTGTTTTAAAGGGTGAGGCTGCAACTAAACTATATGGTAAAAAAGCAAAAGATGGTGTTGTACTGATAACAACAAAAAAGAAATAGTTTTTACACATTAATAGTTTAAAAAAACGCTTGAATGCTAATGCTAATTCAAGCGTTTTTTTATGCTTACTTTTGTAATATGAAAAAAACACTGTTTCAAAT
>CAZUFO010000083.1:0-9751 GCA_964619615.1 uncultured Lutibacter sp.
ACAGGAATTTCTTCTATGAAGAAAGCTGATTTAATTGCAGCATTAAGTTAATTAACACTAAAATCGTAATAAAATGGCACATAAAAAAGGTGTAGGTAGTTCGAAGAATGGTAGAGAATCAGAATCGAAACGATTAGGAGTAAAGATATTTGGTGGTCAAGCTGCAATTGCAGGTAATATTATTATCCGTCAAAGAGGAACAACACACAATCCAGGTGAAAATGTTTATATGGGAAAAGACCATACATTACACGCTAGAGTTGATGGGTTGGTAAAATTCACTAAGAAAAGAAATAACAGATCATACGTTTCTATAGTTCCTTTTGAGGCTTAAGAAATAATTGAGTAGTCATTCCTGTGAAAACAGGAAGCTAAAAATAATTGAAACTCCCTTACGTAAGTTTGGGAGTTTTTTTGTGCCGATTTGTTATCTTTGTATCCTATGTATTTCCTTTATAATATAATTGTTGTATTCATTGGAGTTTTTCTTCAGTTGATAGCGCTTTTCAATAAAAAAATAAAACTTTTTGTTGATGGAAGAAAGGAAACGTTTAAAAAAATAGAAAAGGCAATTTCTGTTAATGATAAAACAATTTGGATTCATTGTGCATCTTTAGGCGAATTTGAGCAAGGCAGGCCAATTATTCAGGAACTTAAAACACAATATCCTAATCATAAAATTATATTGACGTTCTTTTCACCTTCTGGATATGAGGTTCAAAAGAAGTATAAATATGCAGACGTAGTTTGTTATTTACCTTTAGATACCAAGTTAAATGCACAGGAGTTTATAAAAATGATTCATCCAGAAATGGTTGTTTTTGTAAAATATGAGTTTTGGCCTAACATTTTAAAAGAACTAAAACTGCAAAAGATAGAAACCATATTAGTTTCAGGAATTTTTAGAAAAGACCAAGTGTTTTTTAAATCGTATGGCTCTTGGATGCAAAAATCATTAAAAGCGTTTTCTTTCTTTTTTGTACAAGATCAAAACTCACAAAAATTGCTAAAAAGTATTGGTTTTGAAAACGTTTCAGTAAGTGGCGATACCCGATTTGATAGAGTAAACGCAATAAAACAACAAAACAATCAATTGGATTTTATGTCTGAATTCAAACAAGATAATTTATTATTTGTTGCTGGAAGCACTTGGAAAGAAGATGAAAAATTGATTGTAGAATTTATCAATAACTGTGAATTAGAGCATGTAAAATTTGTGATTGCACCGCATAATATTAATAAAGTTGAAATTAATAATTTAAAAAATTCTATTAATAAGAAGACGATTTTATTCTCGGAAAAAGACTCAGAAGATATTTCAAATGCAGCGGTTATAATAATTGACACTATAGGTTTGCTAACAAAAATTTATAGTTACGCAGCTATTGCTTATGTTGGTGGTGCTTTTAATACAGGTTTACATAATGTGTTGGAGCCTGCAACTTTTGGTTTGCCAATACTAATCGGTCCTAAATATAATAAATTTAAGGAAGCTGTTGATCTTGTAGAGAAAAAAGGATGTGTTGTTGTGAAAGATTTTAACGAATTACAAGACTTACTAAACACCTTGTTTTTAGACCCGCTATTTCGTTCAGAAAAAGGAAAAATAACGGGTGATTATATTGAGAATAATATTGGTGCAACAAAAATGATTTTAGAATACATTTCAAACAAAATTGAGCGTTGATGGAAGCGAAATTAATTGATAATTTTGGACGACAAATAACCTATTTACGATTGGCTGTTACAGACCGGTGTAATTTACGATGCCAGTATTGTATGCCAGCACACGGGATTGATATTGTTGATAGAAACGAGTTGTTGACCTACAAAGAAATGTATCGAATCACAAGAGTATTAAGCGAGTTAGGTGTGAATAAAGTACGTTTAACAGGTGGCGAGCCATTTGTGCGTAAAGATTTTATGAGTCTTTTAGAAATGCTCGATTTTAATGATTTATTAGATGAGATAAACATCACAACAAACGGAGCATTAATTAGCAAACATATAGAAAATATTGAGCATCTAAAAGTCAAATCTATAAACCTGAGTTTGGATAGTTTAAATCGTGAAAAATTTGCTGAAATAACGCGAAGAGATGTTTTTGATGAAGTCTACAAAACTTTGGAAATACTTGAAGATTCTAAGTTGAATTTAAAATTAAATGTTGTGGTTCAATCTGGAATTAATACCGATGAAATTGTAGATTTTGTTGAATTGACAAAACATAAAAATATTGCGGTGCGTTTTATTGAAGAGATGCCTTTTAATGGCGTTGGTCAAAAAGAAATGAATGAAGTTTGGAATTATGATAGAATTATAGAAAACATAGAGAATAAATTTAGTAACATTGAAAAATTAATTGATAAAAAATCATCGACTTCACTAAATTTTAAGATTCCAAATTATAAAGGAACCTTTGGAATTATCCCAGCATTTACCCGAACTATTTGTGGAGATTGTAACAGAATTAGAATTACAGCAACCGGTTTATTTAAAAACTGCTTGTTTGATGATGGTGTTTTTAATGTTCGTGATTTTATGAGAAATGGCGCAAGTAATGACGATTTAAAAGAACTATTCCTATCCATTGTTGCTAAAAAACCAAAGGATGGGTTTGTTGCTGAAGAAAATAGAAGCTCTAATGTTTCAGAAAGCATGTCTACTATTGGAGGATAGTTTTTAATGAATAGTGAAGAATTAATAATGTCCGTTCGAGCGCAATCGAGAACTATTTTAAAATTTAAACAAGAAAAACTATCAAACTAACAACATCACAAACAGCCTTAGAAACCATCCTAAATCAAGCACAAGATTTTGGAATTGAAACCGTGCCTTTTAACGAATCTTTAGGTAGAATTTTAAAAGAAAATATTACAGCCGATAGAGATTTTCCACCATTCAATAGAGTGAGTATGGACGGAATTGCAATTTCGTATGATTCATTCACAAACGGACAAAGAGAATTTTATATTGAAGGAGTTCAACCTGCAGGAAGTGAACAATTGACGCTAAAAAGTAAACGAAATTGTATTGAAGTGATGACGGGTGCAATGCTTCCTAATAATACGGATGTTGTAATTCCGTATGAACAAGTAACAATTAAAGATAGTAAAGCGACTATTAATTTAGAAGAAATAATTCAACATAAAAATATTCACCCGAAAGGAAAAGATAAATCAAAAGGTGAGGTAATCATAAAAAAGAATACCATTATTTCTTCCGCTGAAATTGGAGTGTTGGCGACTGTTGGAAAAGATAAAGTTTTAGTTGCAAAACAGCCAAAAGTAATGATTGTCTCCACAGGTGATGAATTGGTTGCCGTTAATGAAACTCCAAAAAATCACCAAATAAGAAGAAGCAATGTACATTCGTTAGTTGCTATTTTAAAAGATTACAAAATAAATGCAGAAACGGCACATATTCCTGATGATAAAGAAACCTTAAAAAGTAAAATCTCTAATTATTTAGAAAACTATGATGTTTTGTTATTTAGCGGCGCAGTTAGTAAAGGTAAATTCGATTTTATCCCAGAAATATTAGACGAATTAGGTGTAGAAAAGTTATTTCATAAAGTAGCCCAACGACCCGGCAAACCGTTTTGGTTTGGTCGGTCACTGAGCGGAGTCGAAGTGAACCGAAGTCTGGTTGTAGAACGTAGCCAGAGTATAGTATTTGCATTTCCAGGCAATCCTATTTCAACTTTTGTGAGTTGTATAAAATATTTTATTCCATGGTTTCAAAAATCAACGGGATTAGATTTTAATAATCGTAATTTTGCTGTGTTGGCAGAAGATGTGACTTTCAACCCATCATTGACGTATTTTTTACAAGTGAAATTAGAAAATGTAAATGGTCAAATAATCGCTATTCCTTTTAAAGGTAATGGATCTGGAGATTTAGCGAGTTTAGTAGAAACGGATGCTTTTATAGAATTACCAGCAGATAGAAATGAGTTTAAAAAAGGAGCAGTTTTTCCTATATTGAAGTATAGGAATTAATAATGAGGTTTAGTTTAGATTCCTGCCTCTGAAGAAATGACATAACAAAAGAATAAATGGATGAGTGATTTTACACACATAAATAAACAAAACCAGCCAAAAATGGTAAATATTGGTGATAAGAAAATCACCAAAAGAAAAGCCGTTGCAATTGCCAACATGTTTTTGGGAATAAAAGTAATATCAAGCTTTAATAACAACGAATTAATCACAAAGAAAGGACCTGTCTTTCAAACAGCAATTATTGCAGGAATACAAGCAGTTAAGAAAACTTCAGATTTAATTCCGATGTGTCATCCACTAGTAATTAATGGAGTTGATATTGATATTCAAATTGTAAATAAAGAAGAAATTAAGATTAAATGCGCTGTTGAAATTGAAGGGAAAACAGGCGTTGAAATGGAGGCGTTGACAGGAGCATCTGTTACCGCTTTAACGGTTTATGATATGTGTAAATCAATCTCTCAAAAGATGATTATTAGAGAAGTAAAATTATTAGAAAAAACTGGAGGAAAATCGGATATTAAAAATGGCTAAACATCAAAAACATAGTAACATTACACGAAGAAATAATGGCAATTATGCGCCGTTAGAAATTTCGTTTTTGGGTGTAAAATGCTCAGTTATCTCTGATTTAGTTCAAAATATTGCAAAAAACAATCAAAAAACAGCAAAAATTGCTTATTTGGATGCGAGTCATAATAATGAAATTGAAGTCCCTTTTTTAGATTCTTATACATTTCATCATTCAGGGAATTTAGATATTGATGCAAAAAACGAATTAAATAAATACAATGCGAAAATTCAATTTTCAAACTATGATTTGTTGTGTATTAATGGCAATCATTATCAAGGGGTAAAACAAGTGTTGATTTTAGATAATGAAAAGGAAGCATCCGTACTAAAAAGGTTAGCTCATTTGACTGATGTTCAATTTGTAATTAAGTTGAACAAAGAGTGTAATTATTTTGATTTTTTAGAGGATAAAATTTCAGCTATTAAAGAATTACCTTGTTATTTTTTAGATGAAATTGATAAAATTTCAAATCATATTCAACAAATAATTCAAGATAATATTGCTCCTATTCAAAGCCTCGTTTTGGCAGGAGGGAAGAGCGACAGAATGGGAACAGATAAAGGGTTGTTAGAATATCATGGCGTTTCTCAACGCGATTATTTAGTTGATTTATTGGGAAGTTTATTCCCTTTAAAAGAGGAAAATAAAAAAGGAGTTTATATTTCTGTTCGGCAACATCAAGAGGTGTCTGGAAATACAATTATAGATACATTTAAAGATTTAGGGCCGTTCGGCGGAATTTGTTCGGCATTTCAAGAAAATCCAAATACAGCATGGTTTGTAATGGCAACAGATTTGCCGTTTATAGATAAAAACGTGATTGAATTGTTGTTAAAACATCGGAATCCATCAAAAATGGCAACCACTTTAAAAGGAAAAAACAAACAATTCCCAGAGCCGTTAATTACTATTTGGGAGCCAAAAGCGTATCCAATATTGCTCAGTTATTTAGCACAAGGATATTCTTGTCCGCGTAAAGTGTTGATCAATTCGGATGTCGAAATTGTGGAGGTTGATGATACAATCATTCGAAATGTAAATACGCCTCAGGAATATGAAGAGGCAAAGAAAGAGTTAGGTTAAGCCGTCACCCTGAACTTGTTTCAGGGTCGTATTAACTAAGTAATATAATGTGATGCTGAAACAAGTTCAGTATGACGAAAAACAAATATATATGTTATCAATAGGAGTTATTTTTTTCGCAATCGGGTTTATTTTAATAATCTTTAATTCGATAAACTTTTCATTTGTAAAAGATCAGCAAAAAGACAAAAAACAATTAATTGCAGGAATTGTAGTTGCAATTTTAGGCGCAATTTTATTAGTTATTTCAATTCAAAATTTAATGCAAGGAGAATAGCATGGCTAACATCTCGAAGCGTAAAATCTATCAAAGGCAAACAACACTTCAAGAAATTGGAGTTGCTGGTCAGCAGAAGTTACAAGATGCAACTATTGTTATTGTAGGTTGTGGTGGTTTGGGTTCTGTAGCGGCTATTTATTTGGCCGCGAGTGGTATTGGAACTATTCATTTGATTGATTTTGATGTGGTAGATGAGAGCAACTTACATCGCCAAGTGTTTTATAAGTTGGAAGATATTGGCAAATCGAAGGCGGAGGTTCTTTCAAAATATATAAAATCTATTTCGCCATTTGTAAGGGTTACTTATTCTAACAAAGCAGTTTCAAAAGAGAATGTTGTTGAATTGATTTCATCTTCAGAAATTGTGATGGATTGTACGGATAGTTTACCGATTAAATATCTGTTGAATGATGTTTGTGTATTGAATGACAAAGTGTTGGTTTATGGTTCTTTGTATAAGTTTGATGGTTATGTAGCAACGTTTAATTTGTTGCAAGAAAATGGAAATAGAAGCTCAAATTTGCGTGATGCTTTTCCAGAAACCCCTAAAGATAAAATACCGAATTGTTCTGAAATAGGGACTTTAAACACTATTGTTGGTATTATTGGTTTGATGCAAGCAAATGAAGTTTTGAAAATTATTGCAGGAATTGGAAAGCCAATTATCAATGAATTGTTGATTTATAATAGTTTGGATAATTCTCAGTTTAAAATGAAATTGAAACCGATGTTCGATAAAGAAAAAATTTCAGAGTTCTTTAAGAGAGAGAATTATACCGATGTTTCATGCGAAGTAAACGAAGCTTTACAAATCTCTCAATCTGATTTTAAGGAATTAATGAGTCAAAAAAAGCATAGTTTTAAAATCGTTTCTGTTATAGAAAACCCAGAGCAAGAAATTCCTTTTGATGTTGATGAGAAAACACCGCTATCATCTTTTGAAGATTGGATTTCGAATACCTTTATTGAATCTAATAATTATATTTTTGTATGTAATAAAGGAATTTTGAGTATGATTGCTACACAACAAATACAAGATGAATTTCCTCAAACAACAGTATTGAGTTTAGAAGGTGGAATACTAGATTTTTAATCGTGTGTTTTTTCTGATTCTGCAACTAATCGGTTTATTTCTTCCAATTCTTTTGAAGTTAAATCGCGCCATTTTCCAACAGAAATATCCAACGTAACATTCATAATTCGAATCCGTGTTAATTTGGTAACCCGGTAATCGAAATGCTCGCACATTCTTCTAATTTGACGGTTTAAGCCTTGCGTTAACACAATTTTAAATTGTTTTTCATCTAATTGTTCGACCAAACATTTTTTAGTATAAGTATTTAAAACAGGAACGCCATTTCCCATTTTTTTAATAAACTCTTCTGTAATGGGTTTGTTTACACAAACAATGTATTCCTTTTCATGATTGTTTCGAGCGCGTAAAATTTTATTGACAATATCTCCATCATTTGTTAAAAAAATCAGCCCTTCACTAGGTCGGTCTAAACGACCAATCGGAAAAATACGTGTTGGGTAATTAATATAATCAATAATATTATTTCGCTCTCTTTTAGCGTCTGTTGTGCAAACGATTCCTTTAGGTTTATTAAAAGCAATATACACGGGTTTGTCGTTTGATTCTGATATGAGATTTCCATCAACACGAACTTCGTCCAATTCAGTAATTTTTGTTCCCATTTCAGGAACCTCTCCATTAATCGTTACACGATTTTGCTCAATTAACTTATCTGCGGCTCTTCTTGAGCAATAACCGACTTCACTTAAATATTTATTAATACGTGTTTCTTTCATTTATTTTTATTCAATAATTGGTTATTGAGCCTTTCAACTGCGCTCAAGATAAGCTAAAAGCGAAGTGTTATGGAGTTGAATTTACCCAAACCTCACCATCTACAAAATGTTCTTTTTTCCAAATAGGAACGGTTTCTTTCAAAGTATCAATTGCAAACTGACACGCTTCAAACGCTGCATTTCTATGAGGAGATGAAACAGCAATAATTACAGGAATTTCACCAATAACTAATTCGCCTTTTGCATGGTGAATAGCAATTTTAAGGATATCGAATTTTTCGAGCGCCTTAAGGGCAATTTTTTCTATTTCCTTGATTGCCATTTCTTCATAGGTCGAAAAATCTAGTAAAGTCACCTCTTTATTTTGCGTTTTATTTCTAACGGTACCAACAAACAAAGCAATTCCGCCACAAGAAGCATCTTGCACAAAATTATAACAATCTTGAAGGTTTAGTTTTTTTGAAGTAATTTTTGTAGAAGAATTTTGCATTAAAATTAACTAAATTTTTTATGGTACAAATTTAAAAAATTAAAATGGCATTGGTATCTTTGCATCAAAATTAAAATAATTTCAGATGAATAAAATTTTTAGAATTATAGCATTGTTAGAAGGAGTTTCTTATTTATTGTTGCTTTTTGTAGCTGTACCAATTAAGTATTTAGGTGAAGATCCGCAATATGTAAAAATGTTGGGTATGCCACACGGGCTATTATTTATTGGCTATGTAATTTTAGCGTTTTTATTAAAGTCTGATTATAAATGGAATTCTAAACAATTTATGGTAGTTTTAATTGCATCTGTAATTCCGTTCGGCACTTTTTATATTGATAAGAAGTATTTGAAGAAAGCGTAATTATTACGTATTGTGTAGTTTTATGTATCGTGTTGCGTATGGTTAGTTGTGTGGTTTGAGCAACTAATAATCGAATAGAAAATCCGCGAGGATTTTCGTAAGTAAGAACTAGCAATTATTTATACACGTTGTGCCTGCTGCACAATTAGGATAAAAATAGGATAATTAACTGTATCTTGTTGTATTAAAGGCAAGAAAGATTGTCAGAAAAAAAAATATTCGCTCATTTTCAGTTGAGTGATTGAATACACAAGCACAATTTTTATCGGAGATTAAGAAAACTGTAAAAAGTGATGCCAAAGCAATGCATTATTTGTTGGCTGCTCTAAAACTCTATTTTAGACTTCATATAAGGGTGTTAGCAATAGATTAAATTTGATATTCCCTACCAATATAAAAAACAAAAGTCCCTTAGAAAGGAGCTTTTGAGTGATTAATTCAATTTTTTAGAGGCTTGTGCAACGCGATTACCTTTGTTGTGTGGCGTTATTTCTTGTTTCCATTCCTATTTTATTTACTTAGCCTTAAAATTAAATATCCTACAATTCCTGAAATTACTGAGCCTATAATTATTCCAACTTTTGCAGAGTTTAGACTTATTAAATCACCATAAAAAGCCAAATTGTCAATAAAAATAGACATTGTAAATCCAACACCTGCAATAGATGCAATTCCTAAAATTTGTTTAAAATTAACTCCTGAAGGCAATTCTGTTATTTTGAGTTTTACGCCTAAATAAGAAAATAAAGCAACACCAACAAATTTACCAACAAATAGACTAATTGCTATATTAATCATTAAGGAAAAATTAAAATCATAATTGGTGCTAATTACAACACCTGCGTTTGCTAATGCAAAAACCGGCAGTATGAAATATGCAATTAAACTATGAAGTTTATACTCAAGATTTTGTAAAGGTGATCGAGCTTCAAATGATAAATCATCTATATATTTCATTTCGTCTTCGGTAAGTAAATGTTTTTCATCATCATTTACATTTTTAATTTTGTTAAAAATAGAATTTAGTTGATGTGAAAATGATTTTATATTGAGCCTTCTTTTGATGGGAATTGTAAATGCTAATAGAACTCCTGCAATTGTTGGATGTATTCCCGATTTTAAGAATAAAAACCAAATAATAATT
>CAZUFO010000084.1:0-9632 GCA_964619615.1 uncultured Lutibacter sp.
AATTACCTGTTAACAATGTCATTTATGCGAAAGCAAGAATGAAAAAAATATATAAAGTGCGTCATTCTGAACTTGTTTCTGAATCACATAATGCTATGAATATTTAAGATGAGACCCTGAAACAAGTTCAGGGTGACGTTATAATGTTATATGGTAAAAACAGCTATACAAGTAAAGGTTTTTTTAATTATAAAAAATCAACGTTGCCAGAATCCAAATTATAATATGCAGGAAGCACTTTTACTTCACTAGCATCAATAGCGTCACTAATTATTGTTGAATTATTTTTTTAATTGAAATAAGAAGTAATTCAACATTTTCCTTTATAAATCCATTAACTATCGCTTCTTCTTTTAATCTATTTAAACTTTTATAAGCTGTTAAAATGAACTCATTTATAACAAGTATTATTAAATAGCAAATAAAAAAAAGACCGCCCTTTCGGGCAGTCTTTAGATTAATAAAATGTGTGGTATATTACTTCACTTTTAATTTGAACGATTTATCCGCCCAAGCAAATGATATTCCTTTTTCAGTTACTTTATAAGTTAACTCTTCTTTGCTTTCAGTAGTTTTTACGTTTACTTCAAGCCTTAATGCATCATCAGATTCTTTGTATGATGATGACCCCCAAGAATCATTTTTATTGCTAAAAATCGCAGTCCATTTTCCATCTTCTGTTGGTAATATAAAGAAACCATATTTTCCCGCTGCTAAATCTTCTCCGTTTACTTTTACGTCTTTGTCAAACTCAATAGTTGTATTTTCGTTTGCACCTGCACGCCAAACTTTTCCGTATGGCACTAAGTTGTCATAGATTACTCTATCTCTAACTCTTGGTGAACTATAAGTAATTTCAACAGTTACTTCTGCAATGGTTCCTTTTGCTGTTTCACTAGGGCTTTTTTGTCCGAACATTGCAGTTGTAAAAAGCATCACTACTGCTACTAAAATTTTAGAATTCATAATTATTATTATTTAAATTTTATTTAGACCATTCAGCAATAGACTCCGTATTCATTTTAATGTAATCTGCATTGCCAGCTTCTTCAGCAAGTGCTAAAGACTTTTTTGCAACGGTAATTGCTCCATCAGTATCTCCTAGAGCAGCATAAATTAAAGATTGTTGTCTAATAACCCAGAAAGCAGGTTTTTCTCTTGTTTCAACCGCTTTATCAATCCATTCTTTCGCTTGGTTTAAATCTTTGTCTTCATTTAAATAATAAACCGCAGCACTAAAGTAATCTCCTGGCTTTGGTTCGCCTTTCATTGTAGATTCAATACTTGCCATAACAGCAACATCTGTTGGAACTGCAAATGGCATTGCCAAATACGTATTTTCCCAAATAATTTCTAGCGTTGCACCGTTTGCTTGTAAATTGTTAATATCAAAAGTAAAAGATTCAACATTAAAAGGAACTTCATGTGTTTTTACAGTTGTTTTGGCAGCTACTTTAGATTCGTCCCATTCTTGAGGTGTTCCCCAATTGGTTGCATCTGAATAGAAAATAATTTCCCAAGAACCTTCATTCGGAATCGTATAAATAGCATACGTACCAGCATTTAGTGTTTGCCCATCAACAGTAATAGGATCACTAAATGTAATTTTTGTATTTGCATTTGCACCAGTTCTCCATACTTTTCCGTAGGGAACTAAATCTCCAAATATTGTTCTTCCTCTAACTCCAGGTCTAGAATATTCTAAAGTAACTGTGGTAAGACCAACAGTTTGTTCAATTTTTGAACTTGGGCTCGGTTGAGGTGTTTTTACTTGAGCGTTTAGTGTGACTGAAACACTCAAAATAAGTAGTAATGTAGTAAGTTTTTTAATCATGATTTTGTTTATTTAAGTTACACAAATATAAGCATACTCATAGTCAATGAATTGCTTAACGAGAGTTTAACAAAATTTTAAGAAATGATTATTGGTATTTTTTCTTTCTGATATAGTTGAAGGTAACTCCGAATATAGAAAGTAAAATTAGTGGAAGCAGAACATTTAATAATTGGTAAAAAGTACGTTCGGTATATGATTTTTCGCGATCCAATATTTTTAATTCAATTGTTTTTGAACGAATTTGGATCAGCCCAGAATCTGATACTAAATAGTTTACACAATTCAGTAAAAATTCTTTATTGCCAAATTGCTGCCCTGTAAATTTATCAATTCCAAGAGGTTCTGGTTTGCCACGAGTTACTTGATTAGCAATTAAATCTCCATCAGCAATAACAATCATTTTGTTTGCAGTTGATGTCGCTTTTTCTAGAGATGTTTTATACGGCTGAACCCTATCTGCGTATGCCGATTTAAATTCACCTTCCAAAAGAACTGCCATTGGCTGATTTCCATTATTAAAATCTGCAGGATTTGGTTGCGTTGAAATTGTTTTTAAACTAATTATTGAAGGCACTCCAACTGTTTTAGATAAGGGAGAACTTTGTAATAATATAGTTTTTTCAATACCATTTTTTAAAAGGTCAATACTATTTGCAAATTTAAAATTAACGGGTTCTAAATTCTTATTAATCACATGGTTATTATTCGATTGAACAACGGGATAATAGTTCCATAAGAACTGACTGTACTGTGTTTTATTCCCTAAATTACCTGTTGCTAACGGTATTTTTGCGCTATACAAATCTTGAACCAACACCGGATTTATTCGCACTCCGTAACTAAATAGTAAATCGGTTAAATTTAAATCTCTATTAAAAGCGAGTGCTTCGCCAGTATCCAATAAACTATCTAATTCTGCATGTGTTTGATCAATTAACCATAACGATTTTCCGCCATTAATAATAAATTGATCTAAGGTATATTTCTCTTCTTCGGAAAAACGCTCCGTTGGTTTTGCAATAATTGCCAAATCGAAATTGCTAAGTTGCGCTAAGGTTTTGTTTGGATTTGCTGAAACAGAATCTAAGGTGAAAG
The DNA here is from genome assembly GCA_964619615.1 of uncultured Lutibacter sp. Classification (GTDB taxonomy): domain Bacteria; phylum Bacteroidota; class Bacteroidia; order Flavobacteriales; family Flavobacteriaceae; genus Urechidicola. The sequence continues at coordinate 2,933 of CAZUFO010000084.1, forward strand.
GAGCAAGGTGGTAATATTCGCCTAATTTCCGAAGAAAATCTGCTAAATAAACATCTTCTAATTCACCGTTTCCTTTAATAATGGCAATCTTCTTTTCTTTTTTTGAAGTTATTTTGTGCAATGCATCTGCAAAAGCATATTCTAAATTCTGAATAGCGTTTTGCAATTGTTCCTCTTGACTTTGTGCATTGGTATCTTTCAAAAGCGATACTTTTTCAATTCGTTTTCCTTTTTGTACAATTGCCCATGGAAATATTACAATTTCAGAAGTTTTTCCGTTTTGCTGAATTGATAACTGACTTGGTTGTAATCCTAATTCAATTAATGCTTCTGGGTCATCATCTAAAGGATCAATAAATTTGAATCTAATTTTTGGATTGATGGCTCTAAACTCTTCTAAAAGTTGTTTCGTTTCGTCTTGAAGTCTTTTAAATTCAGAAGGAAAATCACCTTTTAAATAAACGTTAATTCGAATAGTTGAGTCAACATTATCAATAATTTTTATAGCAGGTTCTGACAACGTATAACGGCCATCTTCAGTTAAATCAAAACGTTGGTAGAAGTTGTTTGAAATAAAATTCAACAATAAAACTGCGATAAACAGTATCAGTATTTTTGATATGTTTGACAGCTTACTCACGTTCCAATCTAAATTTAGTAAGTATTAAAAAGAAACCTGAAAGGCTTAAAAAGTAAATCAAATCACGTGTGTCAATTACACCACGCGCAATACTATTAAAATGGGCTTTCATTCCGGTTTTTTGCACCTTATATTCTAGGTTTCCAAACAGAGAATCCATGGCTTCAAAACCAGCATATAAAAATAGCGATATACAAACCGCTATAATAAATGCAATAATTTGATTGCTCGAAAGAATGGATGAAAATAAACCAATTGCAATATAAGTACTCGCTAAAAATAGCAAGCCAATATATGAACCAATCATACTGCCAGCATCAAAATTATAACTTGGGGTTCCTAATTCTCCAATACTGTAAACATAAATTAGTGTTGGTAAAACGGCAATAATTATCAATATTAAAGACGCAAAATATTTACCAAAAATTAATTGCCAATCTGTAATAGGTTTTGTTTTTAAAATTTCAATTGTACCCGTATTGTATTCGTCAGAAAACATACGCATGGTAATTGCTGGGATCAAAAAGATAAAAATCCAAGGCGCTAAAAAGAAAAAACTATTCAAATCTGCAAAACCAGCATTTAGAATATTAAAATCGCCCTCAAAAACCCACAAAAATAATCCGTTAATTACCAAAAAAACAGCAATCACCAAATACCCAATGGGTGTTGAGAAAAATGAATTGAGTTCTTTTTTTAAAATGGCAATCATTAATTGGTTTTTTCTACGCTTTGTAATTTATCAACGCTCCAAGCTTCTGGCTTGTTATTGAATAAAACTTTTGTGCTTCCCCAAACTTTTTTAAAAAAGGCGGAGTTTCTGTAATTTTCTAAATCTTGTTCTGTTTCCCAATGACTATAGGTAAAAAAGATATTGTTATTGGTTTTGTCTCTATATAATTCTAATAAACGGCAACCAGGAGTATTTCGTATTTCTTTTTTCGAATTTTCAAAAATAGCAATGAAATCTTCAATATGTTTTTGATGGAAACTCAATTTTACAATTCGTATAAACATCAATCAAAATTTATGGTTAATTGATCTCTATAATCTAATCCTAATAAACTAGCGGCTCCACCAACGGTTTTCATATTACTTCTGTAAATCGCAATTTCAACAAAACCAGAAGAATTAAAGAGAGCTAATTTTTTTCCGTCTTGTTGGCGTTGTTCCAGTGGTAAATCAAAGTTTATAATGTCGCTATATTTTTCATGAATTTTCTTAAAAGTATAACGACCAATTAATATTTCAAACGGTCTTCCTAAACCAACTTTGTCAAATAATTTGCGGTTGATGTTGGTAATAATATTGCCATAATTATCAATATAAATAACGCTTCCAGTAATTTTTCTATTGTCTGAAGAAACAACGGGTTGTACATCAGTTGTCCTTTTATAATCGGCAACATCACGGCCAATAACATCTAAAGAACCGCCACGTTGTAGATGGCATGCAACTTTAACAAAAACATCTAATACAGGAAAACTGGTGTCAACGCGATCATGAATATTAATCTCCACAATTTTTTCGGGTCTAAATTCTGATGCAATCATAGAAATTACCCCATTATTTGGACAGATAAAATAATGATTGTCCAATTTTAAGGCAATATGATTTGTCTCTTGATTCAATTCAGAATCAACACCAATAATATGAATGCTTCCTTCTGGGAAACTTTTATAGGCGTTTTTCATCACATACGCAGTTTCGGCAATGTTAAATGGAGAAATATCGTGAGAAATATCAACAATAATAGCACTCGGAAGTTCCGTATAAATTGCTCCCTTTACAGCGCCAACAAAGTGGTCTTTCAATCCGAAATCGGTAGTTAAAGTTATTAAAGACATTTGTTAATTACTTCCTGAGATTATTTGCTGCTTGCATTAATAAATTAATAAATTTGTTTACAAATCTAATCAATATTCATTTATAATTGATTTGTTTTTACGAGCATTTTTAAACATAACCATAAAAATTTCACCATTTGAACGAACGATTAATAGAACTTACCGATATCAGTCCGAATGATTTATTTGGGCCTAGAAACAGTCATGTTGCAATTTTAAAAAAACATTATCCGAAGCTAAAAATTATAGCAAGAGGTGTAAAATTAAAGGCTTTTGGCGAACCCGCGATTTTAGATGAGTTTGAAAAGAAAGTGCAGCAATTAATCAATCATTTCAATAAGTATAATAAATTAGATGAAAATAGTATTGATCGTATTATTACTTCTAATGAAACTGCCCAAAAAAGTTCCAGTAAATCGAACGATGTTTTAGTGCATGGTGTTGGTGGTAGGTTGATAAAACCTCAGAGCCCAAATCAGCATAAAATGGTTGAGATGATGCAAAAGAACGATATGCTGTTTGCCGTTGGGCCAGCCGGAACTGGAAAAACCTATACCGCAGTTGCGTTGGCAGTTAAAGCATTGAAAGAGAAAGAGGTTAAAAAAATTATATTGACTCGTCCAGCTGTTGAATCAGGTGAGAAATTAGGTTTTTTACCAGGCGATATGAAAGAAAAATTAGACCCTTACATGCAACCATTATATGATGCATTAAGAGATATGATTCCGAATGAAAGATTAGAATCATATTTAGAAAAAGGAATTATTCAAATTGCACCTTTAGCGTTTATGCGTGGTAGAACGCTAGATAATGCTTTTGTAATTTTAGATGAAGGTCAAAATACTACTCATGGGCAAATGAAAATGTTTTTAACACGTATGGGAAAAAGCGCTAAATTTATTATTACTGGTGATCCTGGGCAAATAGATTTACCGCACCGTCAAGTTTCTGGATTGAAAGAAGCTTTACTTGCGTTAAAAGATGTTAAAGGAATTGCAATGGTTTATTTAGATGATAAAGATGTGGTACGTCACCGGTTAGTTATCAGTATTATTAAAGCGTTTAAAAGTATAGAGTCAGAATAACTAATTATATTTTTGTAAAATAAATAGTTATTAATAATGTGGACTGTTACTTTGAGCGCTATCGATAGTTATCGGGTCGAAAGGTTTTTTTAAAACAACTTACAATTCTACGATTAAACAATAAAATGAATACAATAAACGACACCAATTATAATTTTCCTAAACAAAAATCTATCTACAAAGGAAAAGTTAGAGAAGTTTATAATATTAATGATAAAATTTTGGTAATGATTGCAACAGATCGCTTATCAGCTTTTGATGTAATTATGCCACGGCAAATACCGTTTAAAGGACAAATTCTAAATCAGATTGCATCAAAAATGATGGAGGCGACTGAAGATATTGTACCTAATTGGATTTTAAATATCCCCGATCCAAATGTAGCAATTGGTCATTTGTGTGATCCTTTTAAGGTTGAAATGGTAATTAGAGGTTATTTATCTGGTCATGCAGCAAGAGAATATAAATTGGGAAAACGAATGTTGTGTGGTATTGAAATGCCTGAAGGAATGAAAGAGAACGATCAATTCCCTAATCCAATTATAACACCTTCAACAAAAGCAGAAAATGGTGAGCATGACGAAGATATTTCTCGTGAAGACATTTTAAGTAACGGAATTGTTAACGAAGAAGACTATTTAGTCTTGGAAGATTACACCAGAAAATTATTTCAACGAGGTACTGAAATTGCAGAAAGTCAAGGATTGATTTTAGTGGATACCAAATATGAGTTCGGAAAAACAAAAGAAGGAAAAATTGTATTGATTGATGAAATTCACACACCAGATTCTTCACGCTATTTTTATATGGATGGATATGCTGATAGACAAGAACGCAATGAACCTCAAAAACAATTGTCGAAAGAATTTGTACGTCAATGGTTGATAGAAAACGGATTTCAAGGATTAGAAGGGCAGCAAATTCCTGAAATGACGGATGCAAAAATCATGGAGATTTCTGATAGATATATTGAGCTTTATGAGCAAATTACGGGTGAAACATTTGTAAAAGCCAATGTGAGTAATGTTGCTGAGCGAATTGAGAAAAATGTATTGAAATATTTGAGTGAATAAAAGAGGTTCAAAGTCGCAGAGGCTCAAAGATTAAAAAGAGTAGCGTATAACTTTATAAAACCAAATTATCATTCTCGAGAAAGCGGGAATCCAATAAATAAAAACTATGGACAAATTTATGCAAGCAACCATCGAAGAAGCAAAAAGAGGTCTTGAAGAAGGCGGTATTCCTATTGGTTCTGTATTAGTTCATGAAAATAAAATTATTGGTAGTGGTCATAACAAAAGAATCCAAAATGGCAGTGTTGTTTTGCACGGCGAAATGGATGCTTTGGAAAATGCAGGGCGACAACCTGCTTCGGTTTATAAAAACAGCACACTTTATACTACGTTATCTCCTTGCCCAATGTGCACGGGTGCAATTTTGTTGTATGGTATTAAAAAAGTCATCATCGGTGAAAATAAAACATTTTTAGGTTCAGAAGATTTATTAAGAGCAAATGGCGTAGAAGTTACGGTTCTTAATAATAAAGAATGTATTCAAATGATGGAGGCTTTTATTGCTGAAAATCCTGTTTTGTGGAATGAAGATATTGGTGAATGATTGAAATACTTAAAGCAAAAAACACAAGCGATTATATAAGTATTGCCAACTTAGGCACTCAAATTTGGACGGAGCATTACACTTCAATTATTGGTTCTGATCAAGTTACTTATATGTTAGATAAGTTTCAATCTGTTACTGCAATTGAAAATCAGATAAAAGAGGGTTACAACTATTTTATTTTATTATTTGATAAAGTTCCAGTTGGTTATTTGTCAATTATAGTTAAAGATAGTTCGCTATTTTTAAGTAAAATTTATGTGTTGAACTCTGAACGAGGAAAAGGGATAGGGAAATTTGCAATGCATTTTATCGAAAATAAAGCGTTAGAATTAGCTTTAAAATCAATTACACTTACCGTTAACAAATTCAATTTAAATTCAATAAAAGCCTATCAGAAAATGGGTTTTGTAACTACTGAATCTATTGTGATGGATATTGGAGGTGGGTTTGTTATGGATGATTATAAAATGGTGAAATTAATATAGTCTTACATCATATACTTCCACAAAATTCTAAATCCAACAAAAGCAATTAATACAGCAGTGGCTCTTTTTAAAATAAAAGGGGGCGCTTTTTTCATACTCAATCGAGAACCAATTTGTCCGCCTAAAAAAACAGTAAACATTAATAGCATTGCAAAATGAATGTCTATTGAAAACTCAGGATTTTGAATTTGCCCAATCAAACCAGCAATTGAATTTACTAAAATAAAAAAACTTGCTGTGGCAGCAATTTTCTTCGGAGTATCCCAATGTGTTAAATGGAGTAGTGGTGCTAAAAAGATACCTCCACCAATGCCAACCATCCCAGAGATAAAACCTATAAAACCACCAAACGAAATATCTTTTATAATAGATTTATTAGAAGTGTTTTCTTTAAATTTTTCTAAAAAATAGTTAGATAACCACATAAAAACAGCAGTAATTATTAAAGTGGCTCCTAATAAAATAAAAAATAATGTTTGACTTATCCGCAACGAACCGCCTATGAATGCTAATGGAATCGAAATGGCTACCAATGGCAGTACTTTTTTCCAGTTGTAAAATCCATTTTTGGCGTAAATGATTGCCCCACCAGTTACCACTACAATATTGCATAGTAAAGCGATTGCTCTTATTTGCACAAACATTAATGAAGTTAAAGTTAGTATAGCTAGGTAACTAGAGCCGCCTCCAAAACCTACGGTGGAATATAAAATTGCAATGCAAAAGAATAAGAGAGCAATTTCCCAGTGCTGTATAAATGTTTCTATTATTTGAGTGAATTCAATCATTGCTTAAAAATAAAAATTAAAGTCCAGTTTTTAATAATATTCATAATTTAAATCCTATGAGCCGCTACAGAATTATCATATCTATAAAAAGGACTGTTAAGTGTTGATTAATTATAATTTAATAAATGAGTTTTTGTAAATTCGGCAACTAAACACACATAATTATGGCAAATAAAAATCTCCAAAAATATTGGAAAACAAATTTGAAATACCTGGCAATATTATTAACTATATG
>CAZUFO010000085.1:0-9604 GCA_964619615.1 uncultured Lutibacter sp.
AATGGTAATTATACCAATGTTATTTTAACTGGATCCGCTTCGTTGGTTTTTGAAGGAACTTTTAAAGTATGAATACGCTCATCGGAAAACATATAAGCTTAAGAGCTATTGAGCCAACAGATTTGGCATTTTTATATCAAATAGAAAATGATGAATCTTTTTGGTCTGTTAGCAATACTCAAAAACCTTTTTCCAAATTTCTGTTACAACAATATTTGGAAAATGCCCAGCAAGATATCTATCAAGCAAAACAACTAAGGCTTGTTATTTTTGAAAATACTACTCAAACCTCTGTTGGTATGATTGATTTGTTTGATTTTGAACCAAAACATAAAAGAGTTGGGTTGGGCATTTTAATCCGTCCGCAGTTTGAAAACAAAGGGTATGCTACTGAATCTTTGAAATTAATAATAAAATACACGGCTACCTATCTTGATACACATCAGATATATGCTAATATTACAGAAGAAAACACTAAAAGTATTGCTCTATTTGAAAAATGTGGTTTTAAGAAAGCTGGTACAAAAAAAGATTGGGCATTTATTAACGGAGCCTATAAAAACGAACTTCTATATCAATTAATAAATGAATAAAAAAAGAATACTCATCATATCTATTATTGGCTGTTTAATTATTTCTGGAAGTATTGCGTTACATTTCTATACTAAAATTTACGCATCAAATACAACTGACAATTCAACTATCTATATTAAAACTAATTCAGATTTTGAAGAAGTTATTGATTCGATTTCTCCTATTTTAAAAAACAAAAGCTCTTTTATTTGGGTTGCAAAAAAGAAAAACTACCCGAATGTTATTAAAGCAGGTAGATATATAATAAAAAAAGGGATGAACAATAACGATTTGGTGAATCTACTCAGAAGTGGGAATCAAAAAGCTATTACAATTTCATTTAACAATCAAGATTCCTTAGAAAAATTGGCTGGAAGAATTGCTCAACAAATAGAACCAGATTCATTATCTATTTTAAAAGCAATAACTAATACAAGTTTTCTTGATAATAATGGCTTTAAGGCTGAAACTGCTTTAGGAATGTACATTCCTAACAGTTATCAGGTTTATTGGAACACTTCTGCAGAAAATTTTAGAAACAAAATGCTGAAGGAATACAACCGTTTTTGGTCGACAGATAGAATAAATAAGGCTAGAAAACAACAACTCACTCCTGAACAAGTAATTACGTTAGCTTCAATTGTTCAAAAAGAGACACAAACAATCCATGAACGTCCAAAAGTGGCGCAATTATATTTGAATAGATTACACAATAAATGGCCATTACAAGCGGATCCAACTATCATTTTCGCCATAAAGGAGCAACAAGGTCAAGATATTGTTATAAAACGTGTTCTTTTAAAGGATTTAAAAATAGATTCCAAATACAATACATATCTTAATAGAGGTTTACCTCCAGGTCCAATAGGAATGCCAGACATATCTGCAATTAACGCTGTTTTAAACCCAGAAGCACATAATTACTACTATATGTGTGCTGATATTGAAAATTTCGGGCAACATCTATTTGCCAAAACATTATCTCAACACAACCGAAATGCCACTAAATACCAAAGATGGCTTACTAAACAAGGTGTTAATAGGTGATTTTATATTATTTATTGTATTGATTTTAAGTTATTTACGTATATTTTATCATTTTGTATTAGTTCTTCTTGTATGTTTGTCTTGTAAATTTGTTCCCACAACAATGAAAACAAGTCAAAACAAATCAAAACCTTATCACTTAGTAGTTTACTATTTACTTTATTGGAATTTGACCTTTTTATTAGTGTCGTAAAAACTAAATTTTACAATAACAAATTGAAATCAGAATCAAATAAAGTAAACGCGTAATTTAAGTTGCTATCAAAAAAAATAGCAGTACTTTTGCACGCTCAAATATTAAACGGTTCGTTATATGAAAAACATAAAACCACTAGGTATAAAAAATACAATTTTAATAATAGGGTTAATTACCTCAACTGCTTTAAGTTCAGCATTTACGACTGATAAAAACAGCGCTAAGAGTTATGATGTAAATTGCGTTCGTCCTATAGAAATTACAACAGTTCTTACATTAGAAGAATCTAATAAATTTAGTGAAGCACCATTTATAGGTAATTCATTTATAGGATTTAGAGAAGCTGTTGGCTTTAAAGAGTCTAGAAATAGATACCAAGTTATAAATAAGTTTGGCTATATGGGTAAATACCAATTTGGCAAATCTACCTTAAAAAGATTGAAAATTCACAATGTTGAGAATTTCTTAAAAAGCCCAGCACAACAAGAAAAAGCATTTAAAGCGTTGTGCTCTTTAAACAAATACATCTTAAGAAAAGATATTAAAAGAAGTGTTGGTAAAAAAATAAACGGAGTTGAGATTACTGAATCAGGTATTCTTGCAGCGGCTCACTTAGGTGGCGCTGGTAGTGTTAAAAAGTTTTTACGTAGTAATGGCGGAAATAATTTTAATGATGCATTTGGAACTTCAGTACAATATTATATGAATAAGTTTTCTGGATTTGACGTTTCAAGCATAGAAGCATCTAGAAATCCAGTAATTTGAGTTAGTTAATTTTTGGTTAAGAAAAAAAACTCGAAACGCTTGTTTCGAGTTTTTTTTATGTCTTATGTATAATAAAAATTGTAGGGCGTTTATGTAAATCAGGATTTTCTTTATGCCAACGCTCAATGGTTAATGTTTTAATATACTCTGTTGTTAATGTTATATCTGAAGCAATACATAAATCGGTTTGTGGTGAAAGCGACAATTTTAAATCCTCCAACATTTTACCATTTCTATAAGGCGTTTCAATAAATATTTGAGATTGATTTTTTTCAAACGATAACCTTTCTAACTGCTTAATTGATTTTTTTCGTTCAGAACTATCAATAGGAAGATAGCCATTAAATGCAAAACTTTGACCGTTCATTCCAGAAGCCATCATTGCCAAAATAATTGAAGATGGCCCAACTAAAGGCACCACTTGAATATTTTTTTGATGCGCCAATTTAACCAATTCACTTCCTGGATCTGCAATTGCCGGAACTCCAGCTTCAGACAATAAACCAATCGAAATTCCATGCTCACAAACATCTAAATATGTATTGACCTCAAGTTCATCAGCATATTTATCAATTGATTTTAAAACTAAAGAAGGTTGTGATTTTTCTGGAACAATTCGTTTTATAAAACGACGTGCAGTTTTTTGATTTTCAACAATAAAATGATCTAACTCTTCAATAATTAGTCGTACTGAAAACGGAAGCACCTCTAACGGTTCGTTATCTCCTAAAGTAGTCGGAATTAAATATAACTTTCCTTTTTCCTGCATAACTTAAGTCAACTTATTTACAATTACCTCACAGACTTCATCGAGCATTTCATAGACAACTTTAAAACCATGCTCGCCTCCGTTATAAGGATCTGGAACTGCTAGATTTTCATTAGGAAAAAGTTCATTTAAAATTAACTGTACTTTTTTAATATCAGCTTCATTTCTTGCCAGTTTTTTTACAGTTCTATAATTCAACTCATCCATTACATAGATATAATCAAAATTATCAAAATCAGAAACAGAAAACTGACGTGCACGCTGACCGGAAATATCCAACCCTTTTTTTTTAGCAATAGCAATTGAGCGCTTATCAGGCTCACCACCAATATGGTAGTTCCCTGTACCTGCAGAATCTACTTCAATTTCTTTTAAAAATGTTTTTGATTTTAAAATGCCTTCAGCCAATGGAGAGCGGCAAATATTACCTAAGCAAACCATTAATACTTTTGTCATTTAATAAATTTAGTAGGTCAATTTTTTTGTTAAGTCTTCTACGTATTTCCTAAATTGCTTATCGGTTTCACTCAAGTTATCAACTGTTTTACAAGCGTGCAATACCGTTGCGTGATCTCGTTTACCAATTTGCGAACCAATACTTGCTAATGATGCTTTGGTCATTCTTTTAGCAAAGAACATTGCTAACTGACGTGCTTGAACAATATGCCTTTTTCTTGTTTTAGATTGTAATGTTGCTACATCTAAATCGAAATAACTAGAAACCACCTTTTGAATTTGGTCTATTGACACTTCTCTCTTCGTGTTTTTTACAAACTTATCTACAATTTGTTTTGTTAAAGCTAAAGTAAATTCTTTTCTATTAAAAGATGCTTGTGCAATCATAGAAACCAGTACTCCTTCTAATTCACGAACATTAGACTTTATATGTTTTGCTATATAATCTACAATTTCTTCAGGCATTTCAACACCGTCTCTAAAAAGTTTACTTTGCAAAATAGAAGTACGCGTTTCATAATCAGGAACTTGCAATTCTGCAGACAAACCCCATTTAAAACGAGATAACAAACGCTGTTCAATATCTTGCATATCCACAGGCGCTTTATCCGAAGTTAAAATTACCTGCTTACCATTTTGATGCAAATGGTTGAAAATATGGAAGAATACATCTTGTGTACCTGTTTTACCAGACAAAAATTGTACATCATCAATTATCAACACATCTATCATTTGATAAAAATGAATAAAATCATTTCTTGTATTCGATTTCACAGATTCAATAAATTGCTGTGTAAAACGTTCTGAAGAGATGTATAAAACAGTTTTCTCTGGATATTTATCTTTTATTTCAACACCAATAGCATGTGATAAATGCGTTTTTCCTAATCCTACTCCACCATAAATCAATAACGGATTAAACGAAGTTCCGCCAGGTTTATTTGCAACAGCCATACTTGCCGAACGTGCTAATCTATTAGAGTCTCCTTCAATAAAACTATCAAAATTATAATTTGGATTTAATTGAGATTCTATTTTAACTTTTTGAATTCCAGGTATTACAAACGGGTTTTTTAATTCACGCTTATTAATATCTAAAGGAACTGTTATTCCTTGCGAATTAATAGGCTTTCTATTTGAACTCGGTATTTTAACCGTATGTGGTTTATTACTACTGTAAGCATTCTCCATACGAACATCATAAACAAGTTTTGCATCAGCCCCTAACTCCCTAACAAGTGCTACTCTTAATAGTTTAATATAATGCTCTTCTAACCATTCATAAAAAAATTTACTTGGCACTTGTATTGTAAGTGAATCTCCAGAAATTTTAACAGGTATAATTGGTTCGAACCATGTTTTATATGCTTGTGGCTTTATGTTGTCCTTTATAAAAGACAAACATTCATTCCAAACTAAAGTAGCAGTTTTAGTCATTCGCGTTATTGGGTGTTTTTTGGTTTTGGTTAACTGAAAATATAGAGAAGACTCTATTGATTTTTAGGCATTACAAAAGTGTGAATAAATTTTAGTATAAAAAAATTAATCTGCTATTGATTTATAACTTTTTTATGCGTATAATAGGCTGCTCAAAAAAAATAATTTTATGTTAACTCACGAATTAAAAATCCGTGTCAGATATGGCGAAACAGACCAAATGGGATATGTTTACTATGGCAACTACGCGCAGTATTTTGAGATGGGTAGAGTCGAGTGGTTACGCAACCTAAATGTATCTTATAAGAGCATGGAAAACAGCGGCGTTATGCTTCCTGTTTTAAACTTAAATGTGAACTATTTAAAGCCTGCAAAGTATGATGATTTACTTACTTTAAAAACCACACTTAAAAAAAACCCAACTGTTAGAATTGAATTTGATTTTGAAGTTTACAATGAAAAAGCCGAATTATTAACTACCGGGTATGCTTCTTTAGTTTTTATCGATATGAAGAAAAATAAGCCCATTCGATGTCCGAAATACTTGCTTGAAAAAATTAATCCGCTTTTTTAATAGATAAACAGCGAAGATTTTCAAAAGCATTTTTAATCATTTCTGCATCTTTCTTGCGAACAGAAATTTCAAACACACAATTCAGCACCATTTTTTGACTTATAATCGTTAAGTTTTTTTCCTTAATAATTCGCATCACTTTATCCATGTGTTCATATTCAAAAGTCAGACTATAATTAACATTAATTGTCTTTTCAACAATATCAGAAACTTCAAGAACTAATTTTGTAGAGGCTTTATATGCGCTAATCAATCCGCCAACACCAAGTTTTGTACCACCAAAATAACGCACTACAACAACCAAAATATTTGTAACACCAAAAGAAACCAACTGCCCTAATATTGGTTGCCCGGCACTATTACTTGGCTCCCCATCATCATTCGCTCTAAAACGAATTATTTCCGCTCCAATTCGCCAAGCATAACACCAATGCCTTGCTTTATGATGTTTTGCTTTTAAACTATCTATACATTCCTTTACCTGCTCTTCATCTCTAACCGAAAAAGCATACCCGAAGAATTTACTTCCTTTATCTTTATATACTTCACCGTCAAAAGAGGACTCAATAGTATTATACGTATCAATTATTTGCATTTTAAGGAGTCATTATTTTTAGAATATCCGAAGAAGTGGTTTGTATTTCTTTTAACTGCCCTTCAATAATTGGCGCTTTTAATCCTTTATCAAAAACAGTATCGCCAATAAAAATTCGAGCCTCATCCCATAAATTTTCATTAATAAAACTTTGCAGAGTTTGCGCTCCACCTTCAATAATAACTGATTGTATTTCTTGCTGAAACAAAATTTCACAAATTTGTGCTGGTATATTTTTTGAATAATCGATGTATTCTAACTGAATATTTTCTTTTTCAGAACCAAAACCAGCCTTTGAACTTGTAAATACAATTGTTTTTACAGAACCATCAAAAACATGTAAATCCCTCGGAATTCGCATTGAATTATCTAACACCAACCGAATTGGGTTTTCGCCACCCCAAGAACGGACATTTAGTCTAGGATTGTCTTCAACAACTGTATTTGTACCTACTAAAATAGCCTGTTCTTCACTTCGCCATTTATGAACTAATTGTTGTGAAAACTTATTTGAAATCCATGTTGGTTGCTTCTCAGAATTACGAATTCGTTTTTTATCGATAAAACCATCTTTGGTTTCCGCCCATTTCAATATAATATAAGGTCTCTTTTTTTGATGAAACGTAAAAAAACGTTTATTCACTTCTTTACATTCTTTATCCAACGCGCCAACCACAACATCAATTCCGTTTTCTTTTAAATAAGTAATCCCTTTTCCAGACACCAAACTATTATCATCAACTACACCTACAACAACTTTTGGGATTTGAGACTCAACAATTAAATTAGCACAAGGTGGTGTTTTTCCAAAATGAGAACACGGCTCTAAACTAACATACAAGGTTGATTTTTTTAGCAACTCTTTATCTCTTACAGATGCAATTGCATTTACTTCTGCGTGATTGCCACCATACGGACTTGTAAAACCTTCACCAACAATAATATCATCACATACAATTACACAACCCACCATAGGATTTGGGCGCGTAGAACCCAATCCATTTTTTGACAATTGAATGCAGCGTTTTATATATTTTTTATCTGACACTTTATAACTTTATTTTCACAGTTTGCACTTCATCAACATTGTAGTAATTAGAGTATCCTAACACCTTATATTTTATCTGCCCTTTAAATTGCACTTTCATTTTTTGATTTAATAGCGTTCCAATCAAATTTTCTAAAAAATTCTTATTTAGTTTTTCCTGCAACTCTTTAAGCGGAATCTCAACAAGCAGCGGCACAGCAAACTCTTTTCGTGCAGGAATCTTAAACATTTCTGACGACACATCTGCCATTTCAATATCATTAATCAACACTTTAATTCCTTTGGTTTCTAACTCGCCTCCAACATCATTCGGGTTTTTAAAATGTGCAAATGCGCTAATTAATACTTTTTCTTGAGTTATATCAACAATTTTAATAGTATCGATATTTACAAAAATAGGCTTCTTTTGTACTGAGCAACTCACTAAGAAAAATACTGTTACAAAAAAAACAAGAGATTTATACATCATAATTTATTGATATTTTATATATTAACATCACAAAAATAAGACTTTAAATTGAGTAATAACAACTATAGTATTCGAGAAATAATTGAGACAGACAACGAGAAAATAGCACAGGTAATTCGCGAAATTTTAATTGAATTTGGAGTTCCAAAAGTTGGGACTGCTTATGAAGATAAAGCATTAGACTTGATGTTTGAAACTTACAACATTCCTAAAACAACTTATTTTGTGATTTGTAGCGACGCAAAAATAGTAGGCGGAGCAGGAATCATGCAATTGCAAAACTCAACTAAAAATATTTGTGAATTGCAAAAAATGTATTTCTCTCCAGAGGTTCGGGGAAAAGGATTGGGCAAAAAAATGATGACTCTCTGTCTAAACAAAGCCAAAGAGTTTGGTTATGAAAAATGCTATTTAGAAACTTTACCTTATATGGAAGGTGCTCGAAAATTGTATGAAAAAGTTGGATTTGAATCTTTAGATAAACGCTTAGGGAATACAGGCCATTTTAGTTGCAATATGTGGATGTTGTTAGATTTACGACTGATAAATTAAGAATCAGGAATTAATATAAAAAAGCCTAAATAAAACACCCGCCATTTCGGCAATAAGAGAAATTTCATCCTAAAAATTAATTAATACTGTTCTCGACACAAAATTCTTTATCAAGAATTTCACTCGAACTCACGTATTTAGTATTTTTGAAAATTACACCTATTTAATGACGCTAAAAAAACTTAAAAATAATTTTAGAAATACTCTTGATTCATTTTATCCAAAAGAAGAAATTGAAAGTTTTTATTTTTTGTTGATAGATAATCGACTCAACTTAAAAAGGATAGACATTGCATTAAGTCCTACTAAAAAAATCACTCCTTCAGATGAAATATACTTTAATGATTGTTTAGAAAAGTTAACGAAACAGATACCTATACAATATATAATAGGTAATACAGAGTTTTTTGGTTTGCCTTTTAATGTCGATAAAAATGTATTAATTCCAAGACCAGAAACTGAAGGATTAGTGGATTGGATTATCGCTTCGACTCCGCCTTGCGACCAACTAACTAACAACCAAAAACCAACAACTATACTAGATGTTGGAACAGGAAGCGGTTGCATTGCCGTTGCCTTGGCTAAAAACTTACAAAACACAAAAGTGTATGCGCTAGACGTTTCAAAAGAAGCATTAGTTATCGCTAAACAAAATGCTAAGTTAAACAAGGTCAGCATTCTGTTTATTGAGCAAGATATTTTGACTTCGACTCCGCTCAGTCAACAGTTCGATATTATTGTAAGCAACCCGCCTTATGTACGCGAATTAGAAAAAGCAGCAATAAATAAAAACGTGTTAGAAAACGAACCTCATTTAGCACTGTTTGTAGATGATAACAATCCGCTACTTTTTTACGATAAAATTGCTGATTTAGCAAGAGAAAATCTAAAACCAAATGGGCAACTATTTTTTGAAATCAATCAATATTTAGGAAAAAAAACGGTTGAATTATTAAAACAAAAAGGATTCACAAATATTGAATTACGGAAAGATATCTTTAAAAATGATAGAATGATTAAAGCAACAAACTTTAAATAATTACTTGACTTTCTCATAAAAAAACACGTACTTCGCTTATCGATCGATATAATCAATTGAAACTGATGATATCTTACCGTTATG
>CAZUFO010000086.1:0-9520 GCA_964619615.1 uncultured Lutibacter sp.
TATTGGTTACTTAAATTTGATGCAAGTGACAATCTAAGCTGGACAAAAACATTTGGAGGAACTAAAGATGATTTAGGCTATCAAATTATACAAACAAACGATGGCGGTTTTGCAGCAGTAGGGCAAACTAAAAGTAACGATGGAGATGTTTCATCAAATGAAGGATTCAACGATATTTGGATCCTAAAATTAGATGGGAATGGAAATATCTCTTGGGAAAAAAATTATGGTTTTTCTGGTAACGACCAAGGGTTTTCAATACTACAAACTACAGATAATGGTTATTTTATTAGTGGCGTTTTAGATGTTACCGCATCTGGCGGCAATGGGAATGATAAATCAAACAAAAAACATGCTGGTGGTGATTATTGGGGATTAAAATTAGATGAAAACGGCACTAAAATTTGGAGACGTTATTTTGGAGGAAGTTTAACTGACGTCGCTTATGACGCTGTTCAAACTTCAGACAATGGTTTTTTATTAATTGGCTCTTCAGATAGTAATGATGTTGACATCACAAATAACAAGGGTACGTATGATTTTTGGCTCGTAAAAGTATCATCCGAAGGAATTTTAGAATGGGAGAAATCTTTTGGAGGAAGCGAAATAGATGAAGCCAGAGCAATTACAAAAACTGCCGACGGAAATTATTTAATTGTAGGCGATTCAAGAAGTAGCGATCAAGATATTTCTAATTCTAAAGGAGCCGCAGATATTTGGGTTACAAAAATAACTCCAAGCGGAAATCTTCTTTGGGAAAAATCTTTTGGAGGAACTAGTTTTGATGCTTCTCGCGGAGTTTATTTAACTACTGATAACGGATTTCTGATTTCGGGTAGCACCAGAAGTCAAGATGGTGATTTTGATAAAAATGAAGGTCAAAATGATTTATGTGTTCTAAAAATTTCTAGCTCTGGCAATTTAGAATGGCAAAAAACACTTGGCGGAAGTAATATAGATGTTGGTTACGATATTACCGAATTAGCCAATGGAACCATAATTATTGTTGGAGAAACCAATAGTTCTGACAAAGATATACTTGAGAATAAAGGGTTTTCTGATATGTTAGTTGCTAAAATTATAGTTAAATGAAACAGTTAAAATATATCATTTCTATTTGTCTTATCTTTATTTTATCATCTTGTAACAATGATGAAGACACAACAACTCTGACTGTAAATTTTAAACATTATTGGGATATTTCAGAAGTAAATTCAACAGATTTCAATCAATTAAAATACACCAATCAATTTGGAAATGTGTTAAGCATATCAAAACTAAGGTATTTAATTTCAAATATAGAACTACAAACTTCCAAAGGACAAACAATCCCTTTAAAAAATTATTTGTTGGTTGATGTTACTACGAATGAAAACACTTCTTTTTCTGTAACTGTTCCTCAGAATACCTATATTGGTTTATCATTTGTTTTTGGCTTTAATGAAATTGACAATATAGACGGCGCATATAAAGACC
Source organism: uncultured Lutibacter sp. (assembly GCA_964619615.1). Classification (GTDB taxonomy): domain Bacteria; phylum Bacteroidota; class Bacteroidia; order Flavobacteriales; family Flavobacteriaceae; genus Urechidicola. Next base: position 1,477 of record CAZUFO010000086.1, read on the forward strand.
TCAATTCTACTTCGTGGAATTGGCCAGAAATGTTAGGTGGCGGTTATCATTTTATGCAATTTGAAGGTAAATATGAAGATAGCGGAATGGAAAGCCCTTTTGCTTATCATCACGGAACCGCAAGGGCTTCAACTGGTGTTTTTGAACAAAATTACTTTAATGTTGAATTGGATGGGTTTTCAATAAATAGCGAAAAAAATATTTATATAAACATGAATATTTCAGAATGGTTTAAAAACCCTAATACTTGGGATTTAAATCAATATAGCATCAATTTAATGCCTAATTATGATGCGCAAAAAATGATGAATCAAAACGGAAAAACAGTTTTTAGTTTAAGTGAAAACCCTTTATAAAATAGCGTCCTTTTTTATATTTATAGCCCTTTTTTCAAGTTGTGATGACGATGGAATTTCTGGCTATCAACCGTACACTCCCACTCTATTACCGCTAGCAATTCCACAGATTTTTTCAGATAATATTATTGCCACTGTCATTCCTTTTGATAACCCTCAAACAGTAGAAGGTGTTGCCTTAGGAAGAAAATTATTTTTCGACCCGATTCTATCAGCCGATAATTCTCAAGCTTGTGCCGATTGTCATTCGCCAGTAAACGCTTTTACAGATTCCGATCGTTTTTCTGAAGGAATAGATGGTCTTTTAGGCAATCGAAACTCAATGCCTCTTTTTAACTTAGCATGGAATTATAATGAAAATTTTTTTTGGGATGGGCGTTCTTTCAGTCTAGAAAAACAAGCAATAGAACCTGTAAAAGACCCAATTGAAATGCATAATAATTGGATTGCTGCAACTCAAAGCCTTCAAAGTAACAGTGAATATCCAACCTTGTTTGAAAAAGCATTTGGAACTTCTATCATAGATTCCATATTGGTAACCAAAGCAATTGCTCAATTTGAGCGTACTTTAATTTCAGCAAATTCACGTTTCGATAAGCATTTGTTAGGAACATTGACGCTAACAACACAAGAACTAAACGGGTTTAATGTATTTATGGACGAAACCAAAGGCGATTGCTTTCATTGTCACGGCAATGCAAACAACCCACTTTGGACAGACAATATTTTTCATAATAATGGTTTAGATGCAGTAATTACAGACTTAGGATTAGGGAAATTTACTGGAAATCCAGCAGATAATGGTAAGTTTAGAACACCGTCTTTAAGGAATTTAGAATTCACCGCTCCTTATATGCACGATGGGCGTTTTACTACTTTAGATGAAGTCATTAATCATTATTCAGAAGGTTTACAAAACTCATCAACAATAGATCCTTTAATGAAAGCAATTAATAATGGAGGAGTTCAACTTTCTGACACAGACAAAGCAGCTTTAAAATCTTTCCTTTTGTCACTTTCAGATTCAGAGTTTATAAATAATCCGAAATTTCAGAACCCAAATTAAGGAATCAACATTTAAAACGTCTATTATAGTATCTATTTATTCAATTGAAACTATATGATAAATGTCATATATTGTCATTATATTTGCAGACTATTTAGAATTAATCTATTTTATTTTTATGATTAAAGTTTCAGACATAGCAAAAAAGAAAGTTATTGAATTGATGACAGATGAAGGATATGACGCCGTTAATGACTTTGTAAGAGTTGGTGTTAAAAGTGGTGGTTGTTCTGGTCTTTCTTACGAATTAAAATTTGACAAAGACAAACTAGAAGAAGACAAGGTTTTTGAAGATAACGGCATTCACATTATCGTTGATAAAAAGAGTTTTCTTTACTTAGTTGGAACAACTTTAGAATATTCTGGCGGTTTAAACGGTACTGGATTTGTTTTTAACAACCCAAATGCTAACAGAACTTGTGGCTGTGGAGAAAGTTTTTCTTTATAGAAAAACTATTTAATAATTGAAAAATGAAAAGATTAAAAAATGAAACGGTTTGAAGATTTAGAAGTATATCAAAAAGCATTTGAGTTTTCAATTAAAATTTATAAAATAACAAGTTCAAAAACATTTGATTATAATATAAAAAATCAAATTCAAAGAGCATCGCTATCAATTCCTTTAAATATTGCTGAAGGATTTGAATTACAATCAAACAAGCAATTCATTAAATTTTTATATATATCAAAAGGTTCAAGTGGAGAAGTGAGAAGTTTGATAAAAATTTGTGAGCGATTAAATTATTTAGAGAAGGAAAAAATACAAGGGCTAATTACTGAAGTTGAAGATATTTCAAAACAATTATCAAAATTCATTAACTATTTAAAAAGAAGTGAGATTAATTAATTGTTGATTTTTTCAATCTTTTAATTATTCAATCTTTTAATTATTATGAGCAAATATACCGAAGACGACTTACGAGAAGAACTCGAAACTCAAGAATATGAATATGGTTTTTATACCGATATTGAGTCAGATACATTTCCAAAAGGGTTGAATGAAGACATCGTTCGTGCAATTTCTAAAAAGAAAAACGAACCCGAATGGATGACTGAATGGCGTTTAGATGCTTTCAGAATTTGGCAAACTATGGAAGAACCAGATTGGGCAAATGTAAATTATCCGAAACCAGATTTTCAAGCGATTGCTTACTATTCTGCACCAAAATCTGTAGATCCAAACAAAACATTAGATGATGTGGATCCTGACCTTTTAGCAATGTATAAAAAGTTAGGAATTTCTGTTGGTGAACAAAAAAAGATGAACAATATCGCAATGGATATTGTAGTAGATTCTGTTTCTGTTGCAACAACATTCAAAAAAACCTTAGGAGAAAAAGGGATTCTTTTTATGCCAATTTCTGAAGCCATTCAAGAACATCCTGAGTTGGTAAAAAAATATATGGGAACGATTGTTCCAAAGACCGATAACTTTTACGCAGCATTAAATTCTGCGGTATTTACAGATGGTTCATTCTGTTATATACCAAAAGGAGTAAAATGTCCGATGGAATTATCAACTTATTTTAGAATTAATGAAGGAGGAACTGGTCAGTTTGAGCGCACACTGTTAATTGCCGATGAAGGGAGTTTTGTAAGTTATTTAGAAGGCTGTACTGCTCCAGCACGTGACGAAAATCAGTTGCACGCCGCAGTAGTTGAGTTGATTGCTATGGATGATGCTGAAATCAAATATTCTACAGTCCAAAACTGGTATCCTGGAGATAAAAATGGCGTAGGTGGTGTGTTTAACTTTGTTACCAAGCGTGGAATTTGTTATAAAAACGCTAAAATTTCTTGGACACAAGTAGAAACTGGTTCTGCTGTTACTTGGAAATACCCAAGTTGTATTTTAAAAGGAGACAACTCAGTTGGTGAATTTTATTCTATTGCAGTTACCAACAATTACCAACAAGCAGATACAGGCACAAAGATGATTCACTTGGGTAAAAACACTAAGAGTACCATTATTTCAAAAGGAATATCGGCTGGAAAATCTCAAAATTCGTATCGAGGATTGGTTCAAATTGGTTCTAGAGCAGAAAATGCACGAAATTTTTCGCAATGTGATTCTTTACTGATGGGAAATAAATGTGGTGCACATACATTTCCTTATATCGAATCAAAAAATAAATCGGCTCAAATAGAGCATGAAGCAACAACCAGTAAAATTGGTGAAGACCAATTGTTTTATTGCAACCAAAGAGGTATTGATACAGAAAAAGCTATTGCGTTAATCGTAAACGGATTTAGTAAAGACGTACTGAATAAATTACCAATGGAGTTTGCCGTAGAAGCACAAAAATTATTAGAAATTAGTTTAGAAGGATCAGTGGGTTAATTTGTTGAATCGTTTATGCGTGTAATCATTCACAATTAAACAATTAAACAACTACACAAATCAACATATAAAGAATGTTAAAAATAGAAAATTTACACGCAGGAATTGAAGGTAAAGGAATTTTAAAAGGAATAAATCTTGAAGTAAAACCTGGAGAAATTCATGCGATTATGGGTCCAAACGGTTCTGGAAAAAGTACATTATCATCCGTTATTGCTGGAAACGAAACCTATGAGGTTTCAGAAGGGACAATTACACTTGATAATGAAGATATTTTAGAATTATCACCAGACGAAAGAGCACACAGAGGGGTGTTTATGAGTTTTCAATATCCAATAGAAATACCTGGAGTTAGTACCACTAACTTTATGAAAACCGCCATCAACGAAAAAAGAAAAGCAAATGGTTTGGAAGATTTACCTGCTAAAGATATGTTGAAAATGATTCGTGAAAAATCTGCTTTGCTAGAAATGGATCGTAAATTTTTGTCGCGTTCTTTAAACGAAGGCTTTTCTGGTGGAGAAAAAAAACGTAATGAAATTTTTCAAATGGCTATGTTAGAACCAAAACTAGCAATTCTGGATGAAACTGATTCGGGTCTTGATATTGACGCACTGAAAATCGTAGCTAACGGTGTAAACAAATTACGCAATAAAGATAATGCTGTCATTATAATTACACATTACCAACGCTTGCTAGATTATATAGTTCCAGATTTTGTGCATGTTTTATACAATGGTAAAATTGTAAAATCAGGAGGAAAAGAATTAGCACACGAATTAGAAGCAAAAGGGTACGATTGGGTTAAAGACTTATAAAATGTCATTACAAGAAAAATTAATATCATCATTCATGGTTTTAGAAAACTGTGGAAAAGTAGACTTAGATTCCGATATTCATGATATCAGAACAAAAGCAATATCTTCTTTTGAGGAGCAAGGATTTCCTACAAAAAAAGATGAAGAGTGGAAATACACTTCATTAAAATCGGTATTAAATCACGACTTTAGTGTATTTCCAGAATGTGATTCATCCGTTGGGTTTAATGATGTAAAGCCCTATTTTTTGCATGAAATTGAATCCTATAAAATTGTTTTTGTTGATGGTGTTTTCAATTCACAACTCTCAGAGACCACACACGACGATTATGATATTTGTTTGATGTCTGCCGCCTTCAAAAAACCAAAATACAAAATGGTGATGGACAATTTTTTCAACAAATTGGCTCAACAAAAAAGTAGTCTTACTGATTTAAATACTGCCTTTTCTTTAGAAGGTGCATATATTAATATTGGGAAAAATAAAGTGCTTCCAAAACCAATTCAGATTCTAAATTTTTATACTGGAAACGAAAAAGAGATCCTTTTACAACCTCGAAATTTAATTATTGTAGGCGAAAACTCGCATGTACAAATTATTGAACGTCATCAAAGTTTGAGTGGTAATGTGGTGTTAACTAATGCAGTAACTGAAGTGTTTGTAAATAAACGAGCTATTGTAGATTATTATAAAATTCAGAATGATGATGCAAATTCATCGTTAATTGACCATACTTTTGTACAACAAAAAGAACATAGTGTTGCTTCTGTAAGCACGTTCTCTTTTGGCGGAAAATTGACTCGAAACAATGTAGAATTTTATCATGAAGGTGAGCATGTTGAATCTCATATCAACGGAATTTCAATCTTGAAAGACAAACAACATGTAGATAATCATACGTTAATGCATCATAAATTTCCGAATTGTGAGAGTTTTGAAGTTTATAAAGGGATTTATGACGATGCTTCAACTGGTGTTTTTAACGGAAAAGTTGTCGTTGACCAAGAAGCGCAAAAAACGAATGCTTTTCAGCAAAACAATAATATATTAATTGGAGATAAAGCATCTATCAACGCAAAACCTCAATTAGAGATTTTTGCTGATGATGTTAAATGTTCACATGGTTGTACAATTGGCCAATTAGACGAAAGGGCTTTGTTTTATATGCAATCCCGTGGTATTCCAGCAAAAGAAGCTAAAGCGCTATTATTATATGCTTTTACGAACGAAGTGGTTGAAAAGATTAAAATTCCTGAATTAAAAACACGAATTACAAATCTGATTGCGAAAAAATTAGGTGTAAAATTGGGGTTTAAGATGTAAAAACAATATCTAGTCCTAAATAAAAAATCATCAAAAGCTACATAATATCATTATCTCCATTACAACGTACTGTAACTGTAACGTAAAAATCGGTAACGGTATCTGGTATTGCTATAGTGACTGTTCCGTATGACCTGCTTTTTTTTCAAAAATCTACCAAAAAAGCAGACAAGTACACGAATAAATTGGTTAGAACAATAAAATTATGATTTCATTAATAAGAAAGCCTATGAATTTTCAAAATCGTGTATCATTTCTTTCAAGATATTCCGTATTGAAGGAAAAAATCGTGTCCGAAGTTTCAGGAGTGGCTTTTTTAACAAAGTGTGCGTTTGCTCAATCGAAAATATCTTGTAATTAATCTAATTTATAATTGTAAAATTAGAAGTGCCTACTGCGTCCATTCGTATATTGGCATTATCACCTGTTCTTCTTGTCTCTATTGCTACTTCATCTCCACCCATTATATGTATAACTTCTATCATATTTATAGAGGTGGTATTAGGACCATCTTCACCAGCGCCTGAAATCCCATAAGAGCCTACCAAAGTGGTATTTAGTCTAATACGAATTCTTATTCCTGCCTCCTCCCTATTATCTATATGTAGATTAATAATTATTTTATACCTACCAGTTTCATTAACTGTTAAAACATTTCCAGAAACGGAGTATAAAGTTGTGTTGTCATTCCACACTTCTGTTCCAAAAATTGGAACATCGATAGGAGTGCCAACATTCAAATCTGTAGAAATATCTGTATTTGAGTACTTTAAAGATTGTTCTTTTGTACTTGAGTTCGTTGTTATAGGAACCCATTCTGGAACTAAAGGCGTACCAAAATTAAATTGGTAGCCATTTACGGTACTATTAAAAATCAAGAGACTTGTAGCTGGAAGCGTAATAGCATCCCTTTCTAAATTTGTAAGTCTAGGAATTAATAAACCTGAATTATTAGACGATATCTCTAATGCAGAAGAAGCATTAGGTGTTGTTGTACCAATACCTACTTGTGCAAATGAAATTGTAGTGGTAAGTCCTAAAAAAAATAGTATATATTTCATATTTGTTGTTTGTTGTTTGGTTATTCTTAATATGACTATCGGATTAGTTACATATTTACATTCCATTTATAAGATACAGAGTTGGTTACCATTCTATCGAATACAGAATTGAAGTACTTTCGGTTAAACTTATAACAGAATTCATCGAGATAACTTTGCAGATATTCCTCTCCAATGGAATGATGCACGTCTAATAACAACCTTTTGGCATTACTTATGGCTATATGAACCCAAGGCAGAATTTTACTAGTCTCTTTCTTATCCTGTATCACCACCGCTTTATGGTCTGTAAGGTTGCTTGCTAAATCGTTGTAATTATTTGCTCCATCTGTTGTCGCTGATGCTTTTAAATCAATAGCCTGTTTTACTTGTGCATTGGTAGTTTCTTTGCTAAGGTCATTTAGTAATTTCATTTTAATGTATCTCACTTTTTTATTAGGTTTATGCCTATACTTTTTGGTAGGTTCTACCGTTATTGATTCTGCCATAACTAATACGATTGCTTGCTTTTGACTTCCTTTACCTCGTTTATATTTTCCATCATTGTTCTCTAATTCTATTACAATTTCATCTCGCCTTTCTTTGTTGGGTACTATTTCAAAGAAACCTTCATCGAGTTCAACTTCATTACCAAGAAGGTAGTTATCATCTCTTTTACCCATAGAATGCCTTATTTTATGAAGCATATACCATATTGGCTCATAATAGAGGTGACCTAACTGTCTTTGTATTTCTAATGCAGAAAAACTCTTTTTAGTGCTGGTAAGCATCATCATTCCAAAATACCAATAGTAGTAAGGTAGTTGGGACTGATGTAATAATGTGCCACTTCGTAAGGTAGTCCTGAATTTACAGACTTTGCATTGGTATTGATCTCTTGTGGATAACCAATAATGCTCTTGACCCTGACAACGCTTACAGACAACTCCTTGCTTATCTCTTTCTGACTTGAAATGAGCTTTACAACTTGCCTCATCTGGATATTTTTTGAAAAAATCTTGAATCTTCATACCTAATATATTTACAATCAGAAAAATACGAAATATTTTTAAATTATGCAAGAAATCAGATAGTCATA
>CAZUFO010000087.1:0-9035 GCA_964619615.1 uncultured Lutibacter sp.
ATTTTTTCAATTCCAGCAATTCTTTTATAAGACCACCAATTTTCTTTTATTCTTTCTTTAGCTTTTTCATTAAAATAAAAAGCAATATTAACCCAAGGGATTTCAAAAGGAGAACGAGGCAACCTTGCACCATATTTTAGCTTGTTAACTAAAATAACATCATCTGGAAACAATGTATTTTCCATAGATGAACTTGGAATTTTATAGATGCCAAAAACAACTATTTTTGCACCAATAATAATGGTAAATACAAACAAGAACATAAAGCATGCGTTAATTGTCTTTCTAAATAAGTTGTTTTTTATTTTCTTAATTAAAAGTCCCACTCCTCTGTATATAAAAATAAAAATTCCTGTAATTATTATTGCTATTTCAAAAAACAATGACGAGTTGAAAAACATTTACTTTCTCTCCACTAAAATTTCATTTAATTGTTTTTCTATTGAAGGGTCTAAAGGCGTAAAAGGCTCTAAATTTTTCCAAAATTCTCTTGTGTAATGTGAAACAGAAGTGTCTCTATACCCTAACTTCATTAGTTTTTTATACTCTTCTTTTGATATATATTCAACACTTTGAATAAATAATTCTCTCCGGTTAAACATTTTTTCTATTCCTTTTAATGATGAGTTATGTTTTATGTATCTAGGAGTAACGTTTCGTATATTGTCTTTACGCCAATATTTTAAATCTTTAATGGTTGTTTTTAACAATTCTTCATTATTATATTCCTCTCTAGTAATTCCTATTATATTTTCAGATTCATTTGTAATCTCTATGGCTATATTACTTTTGTTATTTGTATTATTAAAGCCAGTCTTAATTGTTCCATAAACTTCATTGCTTTTTTTACCTACAATATTGATAACTCCTTTTTCTTCATCTTTTAGTAAATGAAATTTTGAGTTTAATGTTTCAAATAAAGATGTTTTTTTTAACTTATCCACCCAATAAGGATTAAATTGTTGATTTATAGAGTTTACATCAAATATTCTAAAATTAATAACTTTTTTTTTGAAAGAATTCTTTTTCATTAAATACTTTACTTCAGCATCAACAAAAGAAACTAAAAGTGTATCTCTAGAATTATAAATTCTATAATAGGCTGTTAGTACTAAATACTTTTTTTTATTATCAATCTCAATTTCATCTAATACATTTACCAAAGGTTTGAGTATAATGGTTTGAATACCCTCTTTTTTATTTAATAATATTTCTTTTTTTTTGTAAAAAATGCTTTCGATAAATAGTTTGTTTGTTAATTTGCTGTTGTCTTTTAATAATACTTCACCTAATTCGTTTGAAGTGTTAATTATTTCTTTTTTTTCATTTAAAACCATTATATAAGGAGATGGTTTGTTACTTATTGTATCTTTAAAATGCAGTGTAATCTGTGCATTAATAATTATTGAAAAGAGGATAAAATAAGGTGTCAATATTTTTTGCATAGTTTTATTTAATTTTGTGTTTCTCAATTTCTTTAAAATAGAGTTCTTTTATTTTTGCTAAAAAGTTAGGATTTCCAATTAATAAAATATTATCGTCTTTATCTGTTAAAACAGTCTCAAAATTTTTACTTTCTGCCATAAACTTATTCTTTTCTTTAAAATCGTTTTTATAATCTAAAAAGAGGGGATGTGAAAAACCTTTTATTTCCTTTGACTCAAAGAAGTATTTTAATAGTTCAAATTTATTATTTGATGTGCAGATTAAAATTACTTGAACATTTTTCTTGTTAAACTCAGGGATTGCTCTGTCCCAAGTTTTTAAACTCTCTATACAGGTACCACATGATGCATCTATATGAGAATATATTTTTAATTCAGAATTAAATATTTCTTTACGAGTAATAGAACTGGGAGAATGAGTGTATAATTCTAAACTGTCTGGAATGAATAATTTCTTACCAAGACTATTGTTAATGATAGTTTTGTAGGAATCAACCTCAACATTATTCTGTTTCTTTTTACACGATATAATACTAGATATACATAAAAGCATCATCATAAGTTTTATACTATTATTTTTCATGTTTCTTTGCTTTTTTTTTATAGAGATACTTCATGATATCTTAATTTAGATTATAATATACAATGTATTTACTCTCTTCATCATAAGAATATATTGTCTTATCATCATCCGAAATACAGATTTGATAGACCTCTTTATCCAATTTTATTTTTTTGATTGGATTCATATTCCAATCATACACAAAAACATGATTTCCTTTAAACGCATTTTCATCAGAAAAGTTTTTACCTGAATAAACTAAATAAATATATTCATTAGTTGCTGTTCCCCCAACAAAGGCAACTCTAGTTTTTTCATTTTCAAACCATACATTATTGTAGGTTTTAAATTCTAAATCAAATTTTTCAGGACCTTGAAGGGAAATACTTTTTTTAGTTTTCAAGTCAAATATTTCTATAACATCTGTATGTATATACGCTAAAACTAATTTATCTTTTGTTGGTTTTAGCAAAGTTTGTGTTAAACTTGCTTTTGTGATAACATTTAAAGGTAAATTTTTAGGAGATTCCGTTAGTTTACCAAATTCTTCACTTATTTTTCCTGTAGGCAAATCAATTATTTGTACTTTAAATTTTGAACTTTCATTACCGGTAGAAATACACTGTAAACTGTCAATTAAAATACTTCGAAAATATCGATTCGATTTAAAAGAGAATTCAGTATAATCAAGATCTAAATCTAAACCACCCTTAATCACTTTATCTTTATCAAGTAGCATCAACTTTTTAGCAGTAAAATCATTTAGCCATAAGTAGTTATCATCAACTCCAATATTTATCAAACCCAAAATTTCATTTAAGCTTCTTCCTTTCTTTATATATGGTTTAGAAAAGTTCCCCGAACTCAGCGAATAATTATGCAAATAATATTCTTGACCACCTGCATAATTTCCAAGAATTAAAGTGGTATCAATGGCAATCATTTGCCTTGGACTCCCTAAGTTAAATTTAACTAAATTTTTGAATACTATCTTAGTTTCTTTAGGGAATTGAGAGAAAGTTTTTATTTCATCACTTATTATAATTTTTTTATTTGACTTTTGACAAGATGTTAAACATAAATATATTAATAGCATTAAAGCAGTTTTCATAATTTTTTATATTTCAAAAGGTAGTTTGAGTAAAAAACAAAAACTACCTTATACTTTAATTATCTATATTTTGTTAATCAAAACACCTATTACTACTAACAATTACAGATTTACAATTTGGTTCACCTCCACAATAATTTCCTCCCCCACCACAACCAAACCAAACCCACTTTTTCTTCCTAGCTTCAGCTGTTTCAAGAGCCACAATACTTGCTATATCCATACTTTCTATATTCACAGCAATTTTCTCAGAATCTATTGATGTTGTGCTAAAAAACATTCCAGCAGCAATTACTGCGATTACTAAAATTCCTTTTAATTTTTTCATTGTATTTAGTTTTTAAATTAGATTCTTTTTTTGTTAAGAATCTTAAATCATTTTTTTTATAAAGTCTAATGAAGGCATACTACTTTATAGAGTTTCATGAATTTTCAAAATATTGAATCTTTATAAGAGTTACTACAATAACATGTTTGATAACTCTTCCTCCACTGTGTTTGGTTTATTTCATAAGCATTAGTTTTTGAAGTGCAATGTGTAGAAAATAATTAAAATACCACTAATTAATGGTAACTAATCAATGGTAACAAATATGCTTTTAACTACTGTTATTTGTTACATGGCAAGTAAAGATCAGTTTACAACTGAGCAACTTCAAAATATGGGTAAAAGATTTAAACTGTTGCGTAAAAAAAAGGGATATACTAATTATGAATTATTTGCTTTTGATAACGATATTCCAAGAGCACAATATGGTAGATATGAAAAAGGTAGTGATTTGCGTTTTTCGAGTATTGTAAAAGTCCTTAAAGCACTAGATGTTTCTTTAAAGGATTTTTTTAGTGAGGGTTTTGATGAAAATATAAAAAACATCTAAATTTATCGTTTTTTACGTCAATTTCTATTTACTTTTTTTCATGATTTTTTGATAACCCCGTTTAAGATAATAATGCTATTTTTTAGATTTATAATCGATAGTATTCATTACATTTGCACCCTTAATTAATAATCTAGGTCGCGTACCTTAAAAATTTAAAATATGTCAGTAAAAATTAGATTACAAAGACACGGTAAAAAAGGAAAACCATTTTATTGGATCGTAGCAGCAGATGCTCGTGCTAAAAGAGATGGTAAGTATTTAGAAAAATTAGGAACTTATAATCCTAATACAAACCCAGCAACAATTGATTTGGACATTGATGGTTCAGTAAAATGGTTGCAAAACGGTGCACAGCCTACAGATACAGCAAGAGCGTTGTTATCTTATAAAGGGGTTTTGTTAAAGCATCATTTAGCTGGTGGAGTTAGTAAAGGAGCATTTTCTGAAGAAGAAGCTGAGAAGAAATTCCAAGCTTGGTTAGATGAAAAAGCTGGTTTAGTTGATGCAAAAGTAGATGGTCTTGCAAAAGTAGCATCAGATACAAAAGCAGCAGCATTAACAGCTGAAAAAGAAGTAAATGAAAAACGTAAAGCAGCGGTTGTTGAAGCTGAAGAAGCGTTAAAAGCAGAAGCAGCAGCAGTAGTTGCAGCAGAAACGGCAGCGGCAGCAGAAGTTACTGAAGTAGCAACAGAAGAAGTTGTTGAGGCAGAAGCATCTACTGAAGAGAAAGCAGCAGAATAAATTTAATTCTGACGATTATGCGCAAGGAAGATTGTTTTTATCTTGGTAAAATTGTTCGGAAACATAGTTTTAAAGGTGAAGTTGTTATCAAATTAGATACAGACGAACCTTATTTATACGAAAACATGGAATCAGTATTTGTACTACACGGTACAAATCTGGTTCCTTTTTTTATTGAAAAAAGTTTGCTTCAAAAAGGCAACCAACTGCGTACAAAATTTGAAGGAGTAGATTCTGAATCAGATGCAAACTCCATCTTAAAGTCTGGCGTTTATTTACCATTAACGATGCTTCCTGAATTAACAGGAAACCAATTTTATTACCATGAAATTATCGGGTTTCAATTGGAAGATGTTAATTATGGCACTGTTGGTGAAATAGTTGGTGTAAATGATAAAACTGCGCAACCACTCTTTGAAGTTGATAAAGAGGGTGTTGAAATTTTTATCCCGATGATCGATCATTTTATCAAAAAAATAGATCGGGATAATAAAAAGATTATCGTCGAAACTCCACATGGGTTGATTGACCTTTATCTAAAGTAGCATCACCTTCAAAATAATGAGATTCCGAAACAATTTCGATAATTATCAGAAAGGAAAGACGAATTATGAATAAGCCATTTCAGTTTAAATATTTTTCTGTTTCCCAAGATAAATGTGCTATGAAAATTGGTACAGACGGCGTTTTATTAGGTGCTTGGGCAAATCCAAAAGAGGCATTTTCAATATTAGATATCGGTGCAGGAACTGGTGTAATTGCTTTACAAATGGCACAGCAAACTACTGCCGAAATTATTGATGCTTTAGAAATTGATACTGAAGCTTTTGAACAATGTGTTGATAATTTTGAACAATCTGATTGGGGAAATCGTTTGTTCTGTTATCATGCTTCGTTACAAGAATTTGTTGAAGAGGTTGATGAAAAATATGATTTTATAATTTCCAATCCGCCTTTTTTTAACTCAACATTTAAAGAAGGGAAGATTTCTGATAAACGCGTTTTAGCAAGACATTCTGAGAGTTTGTCATATTCAGTTCTGTTAGAATCAACGTCAAAACTGCTTTCTGAAACAGGCGAGTGTGCTTTTATTATACCTTTTGAAGAAGAAACACATTTTTTAAAAATCGCTTTAGAGAAAAATTTATTTCCAAATAGAATAACACGTGTTAAAGGAACTGAAGGTTCTAAAATAAAAAGAAGTTTACTCCAACTTTCTTTTACAAAAGCAATGCCAAAAATTGATGAATTAGTTATTGAAATTGAGCGACATGTTTATAATGAAAAGTATATTAATATTGTAAAGGATTTTTATTTACAAATGTAAACCACATTCGGTTTTTGGATGATTGTTCCATCGGCCACTTCTGCCATTTCCAGGTACGGTACAATGTTTACAGCCAACAGAACTATATCCTTTTGAAATAAGTGGATGAAAAGGAAGTTTGTGTTCTTTTATATAGGTTTCTCGTTCTTTTTCTGTTACATCTAACAAAGGATAAAATTTCAAAATTCCATTTCTATTTTCAAAAATATTTAATGAAGATCTATGGTCGCTTTGCCACTCCATTAATCCAGAAACCCAAACATTAAAGCGTTGTTTTATTAATTGTAACGGTCTTACTTTATTAATGTCGCAGCAGAATTCTGGCATGGTTTTCCAGGTTTCATTTTTAGTAGTAAAATCGTTATCTATTTTATTTGCACCGATTGATTCAACCTTTAAACCATATAGTTTTGTCAATTGCTTTTTATACTCCAAAGTTTCATCGAAATGATATTTAGTATCAATAAAATAGATGGTTTGTTTGTTATTTACTTTAGAAAATTCATATAGTAAAAATGCAGAACTTGTTGCGAAAGAACTTGTTAGCATTACTTTATTAATATCAAAATCTTTATACAACTCAGCTATACGTTCTCTGACAGTCAGTGAGTTATACTTCTTGTTTAGTTTGCTAATTTCTAAATCAGTATATTTTTGTATCTCTAAAACAGGTGTGTTCATTCGATGAAATCTTATAACCCACCAAATATATAGACTTTATACACTATGAACTAATGTTTTCTGGATTATATCCTAAAAAGGGTGTTTTTTTATCTGCAAAAACAATTCCGTATTTTTCTAATTCTTTTAGAATAGGCGTGTAAATTTCTTTTTTTATCGGTATTAAAACTCCGGGTGTAGTTATTTCTTTATTCAATATTTTAAGCGTTGCAATGGCAACAGGCAGCCCAACTGTTTTAGCCATGGCAGTAAATGTTTGATCATCACCTAAAACAACCATTTGAGATTCTATCTGTTCTTTTTTACCATTAATTTCATAGCCGAATTTATGATGCATAACAATCATATCTTTATCATCATTTTTTAGCGTCCAGTTATCCACCAAAATTTTCTGAAGAATTTGTGCAGGTGAAGCCTTTTTAAGCCCGACAATTTTTGATTTGCTAAAAATATCGAGTTCTAACAGCTTGCTCCATATTACATCATCTTGATCTATCTTTAAGTAATGGCGTAGTTTTAACTCCACAGAATCAGTTGGGTTGTATGCAAGAAATGAATTAGTAAAGTCACGATAACTCATGTTTTCTGAGTTTTCCATTTTATAGGTATCATCTGTCATACCAAGTTGCACAAAAATATTCCACGCTCTAGAAAAACCTATGCGTCTAATAGTACCTCTATATAATGTTGGAATAGAATCTAAGCCATAAGTCGATCTATATTTTAAAGAATCTCTATTCGCATACGCTTCAAACTTCCCATAGCCGTCAATATTTAAAAATTCGGTACGCCTAAACAATTTTTGATAGGGAATGTATTTATATTTTCCTTCCTGAATAAACTTTGCAACTCCACCTTGACCTGCTAACACAACATTTCTTGGATTCCAAGTAAATTTGTAATTCCATAAATTATCATCACTTTCAGGAGCAATTAAGCCACCTGTAAAGGATTCGAAAAGCAACATTTCACCTCCTTTACTATGAATTTTATCAATAACTTGCATTGCACTCATATGATCCACTCCTGGATCCACTCCAATTTCATTCATAAAAGTGAGTTCTTTTTTGACTACTTGTGAATGTAATTCTTGCATTTCTTTAGAAACATAAGATGCGGTGACTAAGTTTTTCCCAAATTCTAAACAATCTTTCGCCACTTCTAAATGAAATCTTGCTGGTAACATAGAAATTACAATTGAAGCATCTTGTATTGCTTTTTTGCGTTCATCAATATTAAAAATATCTAGCGCAAATGCTGTTGCATTCTTATGGTTATTTATTATATATTTAGCACTTTCAATATTTAAATCTGCAATAATAATATGTAAATTCTCATTAGTTGATTTATCTAAAAGATATTTTATTAATGATGAGGATGAGCGTCCTGCTCCTATAACTAATATTTTTCTCATTCGGTTATTGTGTCAATAATTGGTTTTGATTTTTTTACATCTGCAACGTTAACTTGTAATTTATAGCCTTCAATAAAAGCAGTTCCTATGGATGAAGTGATGTTTTCATCAACAATAAAACTTTGAATACCTTCTAACTCTAATTTGCTTTTTGCAATTTGAACTACATGAATAAATTGTGAATTTAAAATTGTAACCAGTTTGTTTGATGCCGTTTCCATAGTGTTGAATTTTAGTTTTATTTTTGCTTAAAAATAATCATTAATTATGAAGAATAAAAATTTAACCATTACTGCTTTATTAGGAATGTTAGCGGTTGTTTTTGGTGCTTTTGGCGCACATACATTAAAAGATAAACTAGGGGTTGATGCTCTTGAAAATTTTGAAACTGGCGTTCGTTATCAAATGTTTCATGTGCTCGTTTTATTAATTGTAAATATGTACGCTGATTTTACTGATAAAGTTAAAAACGGAATAAGTTTATTTTTCTTCTTAGGTATTTTGTTTTTCTCTGGGTCATTATATGCTATTTCTGCTTTTGGAATACCGGCTAAAAACATATGGTTTATTACTCCGTTAGGCGGATTGTTTTTTATTATCGGGTGGATAAAATTATCAATTTCATTTTTTAGACGCAAGGGGACTTCTGAAATTTAACCCATTGTAAATTAGTTGATTACATGTATGTTTATACTGTAAAAACAAATACTTTATAAATGTATAAAAGACAAGAAAAAAAAGGCTTGCTTGATGAATAATTTACTCGAGAACGCTTATCAGTTATGGGCAATCCCTTAGATGCGATTATCAAAGTGATAGATTTTGAGTTGTTTCGAGAATTATTAGAAAGCAAACTACTCAATACCAACAAAA
>CAZUFO010000088.1:0-8976 GCA_964619615.1 uncultured Lutibacter sp.
CACATTGCCACTAAAAACTGATAACATATTTATGGCAAAATGTTGTAAAAGAAAAAGCATTAAGAAAAATGCTGAAAGTGCCATAGACACTTTTTTAGCAATAGACGAAGATAGTAATCCGCTCATGTTATTGTTAGTTGTTAATTTTCAATCGCAAAGGTACTGTTTACCACGTGTCAATAAAAATGATTTGACTGTTTTTTAAATTATTTAGATTCAATTTAAAAAACAGCCAAAATTATTTAATATTCTGAAAATCTTCTTAGTTTTACAAAACAATCAAAGACTATTCCATATGAAGTATTTACCTATTGATAAAAATTTATTCATCAAAAATCGAAAAAAGTTTGTTTCAAAAATGAAATCTAACGCATTGGCAATATTCAATTCTAATGATATTTACCCAATTAGCGCAGATAGCACGTTGCCTTTTGCGCAGCATAGAGATATTTTTTATTTAAGTGGGGTTGATCAAGAAGAAAGTGTTTTGGTTATTTTTTCTGATGCTCCAAAAAAAGAGCATCGTGAGATTTTGTTTTTAAAAGAAACCAATGAACATATTGCTGTTTGGGAAGGGGAGAAATTAACCAAAGAAAAAGCATTTGAAACAGCCGGAATTAAAACAGTATATTGGTTACATGATTTTGAAAAAGTATTGTTTGAATTGATGACACAGGCTGAAAATGTATATATAAACACCAACGAACATTACCGCTCAAGTGTTGAAACAGAAACGCGCGAAGCTCGTTTTATAAAGAAATTGCAACTAGATTACCCTGCGCATACGTATTTAAGAAGTCAACCTATTTTACAACGCTTACGCTCAATTAAAGAACCCGAAGAAATCGCATTAATTCAACAAGCGTGTGATATAACCAATAAAGGGTTTCGAAGAATTTTAAACTCTACAAAACCAGGTGTTTGGGAATATGAATTAGAGGCTGATTTTATTCATGAGTTTACTCGTAACAGGTCAGATGGTTTTGCCTACACTCCAATTATTGCAAGTGGAAATAACGCCAACGTTTTACATTATATTGAAAACAATCAACAATGTAAAGCCGGCGATGTTATATTAATGGATGTTGGTGCTGCTTATGCAAATTACGCAAGTGACATGACACGTTGCGTTCCTGTTTCTGGAAAATTTACTGAACGGCAAAAAGAAGTGTATAATGCAGTTTTAAGAGTTAAAAAAGCGGCAGCCAAAATGTTAGTTTCTGGAACTATTTGGGCAGATTATCATATAGAAGTTGGTAAACTTATGACGCAAGAATTAATTGGGTTGGGGTTGATTACCAATGAAGATATAAAAAACGAAGATCCAAAATGGCCAGCCTATAAAAAATATTTTATGCACGGAACTTCGCATCACATGGGCTTGGACACACATGATTATGGGATTTTGACAGAACCTATGGAAGCAGGAATGGTTTTTACCGTTGAACCTGGAATTTATATACCTGATGAAAAATTGGGGATTCGATTGGAAGATGATTATGTAATTCAGGTAACTGGCGAACCATTTAACTTAATGAAAGATATTCCGTTGGAAGTTGAAGAAATTGAAGCGCTGATGAATTCTTAAATTCTGCAATTTATAACTTACAAATAAAGGGGCAAATACTGCCCCTTTATTCTTTCAAATTATATGTAACCAAATCGCAAATTAAATTGCAATACTTTTTTCAAAAACGTAGTTGTGTACTTTTTTTAGTGTTTTAATTTTATCATCCGAATGAACCAACAATGAAATATTATTGTTACTCCCTCCATAAGAAATCATACGAACACTCACGTCTTGCAACACCTGAAACAATTTATGGGTATCTTGATGATAAATAATTGAATGCCCGACCAAACACACAATACTTTGATTATTATCCACCTCTACCAAAGCAAATTTTTTCAATTCTTCAACGATAGATTCTAAACAAGAATCATCATCAATAGTTAATGAAATTGCGATCTCTGAAGTCGTAATCATATCAATTGATGTTTCATACTTTTCAAATATTTCAAATACTTTTTTTAAAAAACCATGCGCCTGTAACATACGAGCCGATTTAATTTTTATCGCTGTAATATTATCTTTTGCGGCAATGGCTTTTATTCCTTCACCGTGAATTTCGCTTGTAATTAAAGTACCATGAGATTCTGGTGACATTGTGTTTTTTAATCGAACAGGAATATCAAACTCACGAACCGGCATTACTGTTTGTGGGTGTAATATTTTTGCTCCGAAATAGGCTAACTCAGCTGCTTCATCAAACGATAAGTCTGAAATTGCATGTGTGTTGTTAACAAAACGCGGGTCATTATTGTGAAAACCGTCAATGTCTGTCCATATTTGAACCTCATCAGCATTAATAACCGAGCCAATAATTGTTGCTGTATAATCACTTCCTCCACGCTCTAAATTTGAAATTTTTCCATCTGCATCTAAACAAATAAACCCTTGTGTTATATAAATATCTGCTGGAATCATTTCATCAATTACACGATTCAAATTCTGACGGATATAAAAATTATCTGGCTCCTTATTACAATCTGTCCTCATAAACTCAAGCGCGGGTAACAGGCAAACGTTCATTCCTTCTTGAGTTAAAAAACGACTGAAAATAAAGGTTGACAATAATTCACCTTGCGAAACTATCTTATTGTATAATAATTCTGAATATGGCTCATTTATACAACTTTTCAAAAAATTAAAAACCTCACCCATATAATTACCAACTTCTCGTTTTAAAGAAGGCTGATGTAATAATTCATCTATTGTTTTTATATAACTTGTCTGCAAGTTGATTAAACCAGCAAAAGCGATTTCATTTTTGCCATTTTTAATGTTTTCTGAAAAATCAACTAAAGTATTTGTTGTGCCAGACATTGCAGATAACACCACTACTTTTTCACCTTCTTTTTTTAAAATATTTTTAACATTGGTCATGTTTTTAACTGAACCAACCGATGTTCCGCCAAACTTTAATACAATCATTTTTTAAATCTTTATGAGTCAAAAATACCATCATTCATTGTTATGAACATAAAAATAAAAATTTTATACTATCTTTGCACATAATGTTAATTATTTAACAATGAGAACGATTGCATCCTGTGTTGAAGAAATATTAGTTGCACAGCCTTTTTTAGAAGAAGCCTTGTCAAGGAGTATTATAAATTATTCTGCATTGGCAGAAGAATTGCAACGACCAATTGGTGCTATGCTGAGAAAACCTGTAAAGTCTGGTGCAATTATGATGGCATTGCGACGTTATAATCCACCGCCCGATTTAGGAAACTCATTGAAATTAAAAAGAGTTTTACAGAATCTAGGCGATATTACAGTACGGTCTAATTTAACAGATTATACTTATAAAAATTCTTTAACGCTTATTGATAATCACGCTAAAATATTGAATCATTTAAAAGCAAAATCTAATATGTTTTATGGTTTTACTCGCGGAATTCATGAAAGTAATATTATTATTTCTAGTTCAGAAAAGTCAATTGTCGAGCAAAGTTTTAAAAGCGAGGTCTTAATTGCAAAACAAGATAATTTATCTGCAATCAGTATTAGCTTACCTCCTGACAATTCAAAAATTACTGGGTTATATTATCAAATTTTTAAACGTTTAGCTTGGGAAGGAATTGCATTATATGAAGTCATATCAACCACGAATGAATTTACCGTTTTAGTTGAAGACTATTTAGTTGACAAAGCTTTTTCAATAATTAAAAAACTGAAGAGTTAAATAAAACCTTCTCAAATTTACAAATGAACTACTATAAGCTATTAAAAATAAATGCTATAATTAAAAACCCAAGAATTAAATTTTTAGGTCTTTATATTTTACATAAATTAAATAAAAGGTACATTTCTGTTCAATTTGACCCAATAAACGCATGTAACTTTAGATGTAAAATGTGTTATTTTACAGATAAAGAGTACGTAAAAAAAACAAAAGGGGTGTTTAAAACAGAAGAATTGCCCGTTTTCGCAAAAGCCGTTCTAAAAAGAGCTGCAAAATTTCAAGTTGGATGCGGAACAGAACCAACGCTCTTTAAAAATCTTGAGCAAGTATTTAAGTTAGGCTCTCAATATAAAGTTCCCTATATTTCTATGACAACAAATGGCAATCTATTACAAAAAGAGTTGTTAGAAAAATGGGTTGCTGCTGGGTTAAACGAAATAACAATTTCTTTACACGGTGTAATAAAGAGCACCTATGAAGATTTAATGGGGAAAGGCGATTACACCCTGTTTTTAAATTCGCTAAATATTATTAAAGAAGTAAAAAAGAAATATCCCAAATTCATATTAAGAATCAATTATACATTTAATGAAGATAACTTTGATGAATTAAATCTATTTTGGAAAACATTTGATCAGATACCAATTGATGTCTTGCAAATAAGGCCCATCACTAAAATAGGAAATACAACATACAACAATTTCAGTTTAGAGAAAATTATACCAAAATACGATGATTTATTTAGATCTTTTCAAGAGCAGACTAAAAAAAGAAATATTTCATTTATTGCTCCTACTAAATCTCAATTAACAAAAAAGCAATCTTTAAATAGTGTGATTTATGAGTACACCTATTGTTATATTTCTCCAACTTCTTTTTGGCACAAAGATTTTGATTGGAAAAATGAAACCTTTAATCAATATGCAAAAAGAACAGGTTGGAGTAAAAAAATATTCAGAAGTATATTTGCTAAAAAAAATACGTTTGATGAGCTTAAAAACAAGTCGTTGAATTATGAGGTTTCTTAATGCTTTTCAATTATAAAAACATACAAATCAATTATACTACAACTGGTAAAGGTTCTGTAATAGTTTTGCTACACGGTTTTTTAGAAAGCTTAACAATGTGGAACGAAATTGTTTCAGAATTATTAAAAAGAAACAGGGTAATTACTATAGATTTATTAGGGCACGGTAAAACTGAAAACCTTGGGTATATGCACACAATGGATGATCAAGCAAGAATGGTAAAATCATTATTATCAAATCTTAAATTGCGTAAATTCACGCTCATTGGTCATTCAATGGGTGGTTATATTGCACTGGCATTTGCAGATTTATTTCCGAATTCTGTAAAAGGAATCTGCTTAATGAATTCAACTGCGTATGCAGATTCTGAAGAAAAAAAGACAAATAGAGATCGTGCCATAAAAGCAGTTAAACAAAACTATAAAACTTTTGTTCGCATTTCAATTCCTAAGTTATTTTCTGAAGAAAATAGAGAGTCATTGAAATCTGAAATTAAAAATGTAACTCTTGAAGCCTTAAAAACATCAAAGCAGAGTATTATTGCTTCATTGGAAGGAATGAAAATCAGAACTGACAAAACCCATGTTTTACAGAATAACAACATACATAAATTATTAATTCTAGGGGAAAACGATTCGGCTTTAAACATTGAAATTCATAAAAAACAAATAGAAGGAAACGCAACCAATTTCGTTCAATTAACACAAGGTCACATGTCACATATTGAAAATAAAAGCGAATTAATTTTTTATTTAAAAAAATTCATAACTTTGAAGTGAGTTTTAACGCAAAGCCAAAATTATGAAAAAAGTATTTTTATTCGTTTTAAGCATCTCATTATTTATTTCAACTAATACCTTTTCTCAATCTAAAAAAGAATTGAAAAAGCAAAAACAAGAAGAAGAATACCAAGCAACAAAAAAAATAGTTGAAAGCAAAACTTTTGTTTTTGTACCAGGTTGGGTAACTACTCAAAAAGGCAGAAGAATAAATGTATCTGGTGATGGTTATACTTTAAAAGTTGAGAATAGCACTACCTCTGCCGATTTGCCTTATTTCGGGCAAGCACAAAATGTAAGTTATGGCGGTGGTGGAATTGAGTTTAGCAATATAAATACTGAAATAAACATTGAACCCAACGATAAAAAAAGCAAAATTATTATAAAATTTAGCGCGCAAGAAAAATCAGAAAATTTTGACATTTACTTAACTGTTTTTAGCAATAAAAATGCAAGTCTTAATATTTCTAGTAGCGGAAGAAATTCCATTAATTTTGATGGGGAAATTAAAGAAATTTCATCAAAAGAAGAAGATTAACTATTCTTTATCAAAAGAATTCCAACCTTGGGCAGTCAACGGAATTTTTTGATTTGCTCTTGTAACCAAGTTCATTCCTATATTTTTTTCTGTCATATAACCAATGACTGTTAAATTAGGATTTCCTTTAATTTTTGGAAAATCTTCCTGTGAAATTGTAAAAAGCAATTCATAATCTTCACCTCCACTCAATGCAATAGTGGTTGAGTCCATATTAAATTCTTCGCAGGTAGAAATTACTTGCGGGTCAATCGGAATTTTATCTTCATATAAATCACAGCCAACTTCAGATTGGGTACATAAATGAATAATTTCAGAAGACAATCCATCAGAAATATCAATCATAGAAGTAGGTTTTACATCTAGTTCCTTCAATATTTTTACTATATCTTTTCTTGCTTCTGGCTTTAATTGACGTTCAACCAAATAAGAATATTGCTCTAAATCTGGTTGAGAGTTAGGGTTTACTTTAAACACTTGCTTCTCTCTTTCCAATACTTGCAACCCTAAATACGCGGCTCCTAAATCGCCCGTAACAACTAATAAGTCATTAGGTTTTGCACCATTTCTATAAACAATTTCATTTGGTTTTGCAGTGCCTAAAGCAGTAATACTAATCAAAAGACCTGTTGTAGAAGATGTAGTGTCGCCACCAATTAAGTCAACTTTATAACTATCGCATGCCAACTGAATACCTGCATATAATTCTTCCAATGCTTCTAACGGAAACCGATTAGAAACAGCAATTGACACTGTAATTTGAGTAGCGTTTCCATTCATAGCATACACATCAGACAAATTAACCATTACTGCTTTATACCCTAAATGTTTCAACGGCATGTATGATAAATCGAAATGAACACCTTCAACCAATAAATCAGTAGTAACCAATACTTGCTTATCAGAAAAATCTAGCACTGCTGCATCATCTCCAATTGCTTTCTCTGTAGATTCACAATGAATCTTAAAATATTTCGTTAAATGTTTAATCAACTCAAATTCACCTAAATCGGAAATTGAAGTTCTTTGTTCGTTTTTATCTTTTAACATTTCGACAATTAATTATATATTAGAAAATGGTATTTTTGTTGCCTGTGCAAAATTCTATAATTTTTATTAGAATAGCACGATTTTTGTAATTAAATGTTATACCCAAAATTATTCAATGATGATGAAAAAATATAAATTAATTTTTACGCTACTTCTTCCAAGTCTATTTTTTGTTTTAATTGTTATTTCTTGTTCTAACCCTGTAGATATTGATAATGATAATGATGGTATTTCAGGCACTCTAGACAATTGCCCAAATATTACAAACCCTAATCAAAATGACAATGACAATGATAAGCTAGGTGACGCCTGTGATGATGATGATGATAATGATGGAATTATAGACACCGAAGATAATTGTCCTTTAATCGCAAATCCAGACCAAGGTGATGATGATAATGATGGAATTGGTGATGTTTGTGATAGCGATTATAATCCAAACTCAAACGAACCAACTCCTTTAAGTCCTTGTGAAAATGGGTTTGCTGGCATTTACCCTTGTAATGGTTACGATCTAATGGCGCAAATTCCAGCAAACCAATTAGGTGGAGCTGGGGCAGAAGGAAATGATTCTTGGGGTTGGACAGATCCATCAAATGGAGTTGAGTATGCATTAGTTGGAACAACTACAGGAACTGCTTTTGTCGATATTTCTGATACAGAAAACCTAATTATAGTGGGCACTTTAGCAACAGCAACTTCAAACAGTTCATGGC
This sequence comes from uncultured Lutibacter sp., assembly GCA_964619615.1. Classification (GTDB taxonomy): domain Bacteria; phylum Bacteroidota; class Bacteroidia; order Flavobacteriales; family Flavobacteriaceae; genus Urechidicola. Next base: position 7,864 of record CAZUFO010000088.1, read on the forward strand.
GAGATATAAAAGTATATCAAAACCATGCATTTATAGTAAGTGAAGCATCAGGCCACGGAATGCAAGTTTTTGACTTAACACGGTTACGTTCCGTAACAAATACTCCTGAAATTTTTACTGCTGATGCTCATTATACGGGTTTTGGAAGCGCACATAATATTATAATTAATAAAGTTTCTGGGTTTGCTTATGCTGTCGGAACTTCAACTTTTAGCGGAGGCGCACACTTTATAAACATTCAAGATCCTAAAAACCCAATTGCTGCTGGCGGTTTTGCAGCAGGCGGTTATAGTCACGATGCGCAAGTTGTAACCTATAATGGCCCTGACACAGATTATACTGGCAAAGAAATTCTAATTGGAAGCAATGAAAATGAAATTGTAATTGCTGATGTCACCGATAAAGCAAACCCAATAATTATTAAAACAATTGCCTACGGAAATATTGGCTATACACATCAAGGTTGGTTTACAGAAGACATGAACTACTTTATTGTTGGTGATGAATTGGATGAAATCAATTTTGGAGGAAATACACGGACACTCGTTTTTGAGTTTTCAGATTTAGACAATCCTATTTTACACACAACTTATACTGGTCCAACTGCAGCAATTGACCACAACGGGTATGTAAAAGGAAATACATACTATATGGCAAATTATACTGCTGGAGTTCGATTTATTAACATTTCAGATATCGAAAACAAAAACATCGTAGAAGATGGTTTTTTTGACACCTACCCAGCAAACAACGGAGTTTCCTTCAATGGTGTTTGGAATGTTTATCCATATTTTGAAAGCGGCAATATCATTATTAATGATATTAACGGCGGTTTATTTGTGGTACGTAAAAGTAATTAAAAAGTGTAGTCGCATGCGTAAAAAAATAATTCCTTTTTTTTTCATTTCTCTTTTCTTTTTTGGATGTTCAGATGATGAGCCCACAAATAAAACAGCACCTTCAATTGACTTCATCAATACTTTTGGAGGTCTAAAAAACGACAGCGCACAATCCGTTTTCGCAACTAATGATGGTGGTTATGCTGTTTTTGGATTTACACAAAGTAACAGTTTAGACATTACAGATAAAACTGATGATAGTTTTGATTATTGG
>CAZUFO010000089.1:0-8955 GCA_964619615.1 uncultured Lutibacter sp.
AAAAGACTCATTATTAAAACAAATTACGACTGAACTGTTCTTTTTTCAGGATGAAGTGTTATTTTAATTAGAATGTTAGACTTTTTGATTGTTGGACTTTTAGACTTCCTTATTATTACGAATAATATCATTTCGAACGAGGAACGAGGAGAAATCGCATACTGAGAATCACGTGAGTAATATAATGTGATTTCTCCCAAAGTCGAAATGACTCAAAAACATCAATTCATTTTTCTAAAAATATAAAATACCAGTAATCCAAAATCTAATAGTCCAATCTGTAACAAAACATATCTTTGTACTACTTATACATAAATCAATTAAAAAGTGACCCAACAGCTAGAGCAGCAATTTGTAAAACAGCTCGAAGAAAACCAGAACATTGTTCATAAGGTTTGTAGAGTTTACACCAATAATGCTGATGCACATAAAGATCTATTTCAAGAGGTAACCATACAACTTTGGAAAGCATATCCGAAGTTTAGAGGCGATTCGAAATTTAGTACTTGGATGTATCGTGTTGCGTTGAATACGGCAATTACTTTATATAGAAAATCGAAGCGTCAAGTGCAAACGAGCGATATTTCTGATTTTCATTACAAACTAGAAAGCAGTGAATATGATGGTGAAGTTGAAGAACAAATGCAGTTATTATACAAGGCTATTTATCAATTAAGTGATATTGAAAAAGCATTGATTCTTTTGTATTTAGAAGACAAACCATATAAAGAAATTGCAGAAACAATGGGCATTACAGAAGTTAATGCACGCGTTAAAGTAAACAGAATTAAGTCAAAATTAAAAAATATATTAAATCCGTAAGTATGGATGCATTAGATAAATTAAAAGGCGCTTGGAAATCGCAAGATTATTCAAAACACAGAGTATCATCAACCGATATTGTAAAAATGTTGCATGCCAAATCATCATCGTATGTAAAATGGATTTTTTACATCAGTATATTTGAATTTGTATTTATAATCCTCTTAAACTTATTAGTTGACAATAATAAGAATATGGCGATTTTTAATGATATGGGAATGGAAAATATGATTTTAACTATCACAGTTATTTCATATCTGATAATGATTGTATTTATTGTATTGTTTTATAAAAACTACCAAAAAATAAATGTAAATACTAATGCAAAAACATTGATGAAAGATATATTGAACACTCGTAAAACTGTAAAAACGTATATCTACTTTAATATAAGTTTTATGGCAATAACTTCTTTTTTAATGTTTTATACTGTTTTTTCAAACGAAGAAAACACAGGTGTTTATAGGATAACTAGTGATATTCAAGAAGATTTTTCTACAAATGCTTTAATTATTGCTATAAGTGTTTCAATGCTTTTATTTATTGGATTATTACTTTTAATCTATAGACTTATTTACGGAATTCTTTTAAGGCGCTTAAAAAAGAATTACAAAGAATTAGAACAATTAGATAAGTAAAACTATCTTTGCGCACTTAAAAATAAGTCTCGACTACGCTCGACCAGACATATTAAAAATGTCACCTCGAGCGCGGTAGAGAGGTAAAAAAAACAAAAAAATGAATAACGGATTATACGCAAAATTCCACACTACAAAAGGGGATATTTTAGTAAACTTAGAGTTTGAAAAAACACCTGGTACAGTTGGTAACTTTGTTGCTTTGGCAGAAGGAAATATGGAAAATGAGGTAAAACCACAAGGAACTCCATATTATGATGGATTAAAATTTCATAGAGTTATCGCAGATTTTATGGTTCAAGGTGGTTGTCCGCAAGGAACTGGAACAGGAAACCCTGGTTATGCTTTTGAAGACGAATTTCATCCAACATTAAAACACGACAAACCAGGAATTTTATCTATGGCTAACTCTGGCCCTGCATCAAACGGAAGTCAATTCTTTATAACACATATAGAAACACCTTGGTTAGATAACAAACATTCTGTTTTTGGAAATGTGGTTGAAGGTCAAGATATTGTTGATACTATTTCTCAAGGAGATATTTTAACTTCCGTAGAAATTATTAGAGTTGGTGAAGCTGCAGAAAAATTCAATGCCATTGAAGCATTTAGAACTTTTGAAGGTGGTCGTGAAGAAAAAATTGCAGAAGCTTCAAAAGCACAAGAAGAATTATTAGGAAGTGTTTCTGCTGGTTACGAAAAAACTAAAAGTGGATTGCGTTATAGTATTCTTCAAAAAGGTGATGGAAAACAAGCCAATAAAGGCGATATGGTTTCTGTGCATTATAAAGGACAATTGTTAGACGGAACTGTATTTGATTCATCTTACAAAAGAAAACAACCAATCGACTTTAATTTAGGTCTTGGGCAAGTGATTGCAGGTTGGGATGAAGGAATACAATTATTAAAAGTTGGCGACAAAGCGCGTTTTGTAATTCCATCTAACCTAGCTTACGGTTCTAGTGGTGCTGGTGGTGTTATTCCTCCAAATGCTCCATTAATTTTTGATGTAGAGTTGGTAGCAATAAAATAAGCGGTTATAAATGTTAAACTTAAGCGTCTCTTTTAAAAAGAGACGCTTTTTTTATTTAAAATAAATTTAAAAACATTAAATTTGTTTAATATCTAAACTTACTAATTCTTTGATTATGAAAAATTTAATTTTCTCTTTCGTATTAATCCTACTTACATCCATACAATTTATGTATTCTCAAGATGTAAAAATAGACACCACAAAATATCAGCAATGAAGAAAAGCATCCAATACTAGCAGATCGCTTTATTTTTAATGCAGGCTTATTTATACCCACAAAAACTTTTAAAATTGGAGTTAACGGTGCTTCTAACAATGACTTGATTGATTTCACGGAAGATTTTGATTTTAATAGAAGTGAATCAACATTTGCTGGAAACTTTATGTGGCGATTTTCTAAAAGCAAAAAATGGAGTTTAGCCGTAGAATATTTTGGTGTAAAAAGTAATCATAGTTTTAGTTTAGAAAAAGAAATAGAATGGGAAGATGCAATATATCCTGTAGGTGTTGATATTGATGCCGGATTTAGAATAAATATGTACCGTATATTTTTTGGAAGAACCATTTCTAAAGGCAACCAACATGAACTTGGTGGTGGATTAGGCGTGCATGCCATGGATATTAGAACATTTGTTGAAGGGGAGGCATTTATTGGAAATAACGTTGTGCCAACAAATGAAAGGAAATCTGTAAGTGTAGTTGCACCAGTTCCAAATATTGGAATCTGGTATTATTATACGCCTAGTTTAAAATGGGCTTTAACAGCGCGTGTAGATTGGTTTTCAATAACTGTAGGAGAATACGGTGGATCTTTATGGAACCTTGCCCCTGGTGTAAAATATCAAATATCTAAACATATTGGAGTTGGCTTGAATTATCGTTATATAAAAACAACTCTAAACATCGATAAAGCTGATTGGAACGGAGAAGTAAACCTAATATTTCAAGGCCCTCTATTTACAATTAGTGGTAATTTTTAAAATCAGTTAAACTATGAGGATAACTCGCATTTTATTAATTTTTACACTAATACTAAGCATTGGTTGTTCAAATAAAGAACTAGATGCACAATTTGTCAAAAAAGTTTCTGGTAAATACTTATACAATTTAGACGAAGTAATTGAAGTATATGCAATTGATAATACATTATTCTTAAAATGGAGAGGCGCAGAAAAAATTGAACCTGTATCAATGGGTGAAAATATTTTTTTTGTTAAAGAAATGAATGAGAAAATTCAGTTTCTTACAAACCCAACTGATAATAATCAATATATTTCTATTGTTCCAAAAGATAATACTAACATTGGATATGATTTTAAGAAAATAACAACAAATAAATTATTGCCAAGCGAATACTTAAAAAACAACGATTTAGATAATGCTATAAAAGGATATTTAGCCATTCAACAAAAAGACGCTGTTTCTGAATTTATTAAAGAAGTGAATTTCAATAGACTAGGCTATAACAACTTAACCAATAACAACATTAAAAATGCAATAACTGTATTTAAAATAAACGTAGCCTTACATCCTGAGAGTTCTAATGTATATGATAGTTTAGCCGATGCTCTTTTTCAAAATAAAGATACTATTGGCGCTATTAAAAATTATAAAAAAGCATTGGAATTAGATTCTGGAAATCCGAGAGCAAAACGTTTTATTAAGAAATACGACAGTAACTAATGTACGCTTTAAAATAGTAGTTTAATTCGTTTACGCTTCTGACTACAGACTACTAACTAACGGCTAACTAAATTCTAATTTTCCCACTTAATTCCACAACCGATACTTGGCTTTTGAATTTTGGTATTTTCCGTATTGTTTAATGCACAGTCTAATGCGGTTCTCAAATCAACACCTGTTACTTCTACTTCATTCCCTGGTCTAGAATCATCTAATTGACCTCTGTAAATTAATTTCATATCTTTATCAAATACGTAGTTGTCTGGCGTACATGCAGCATCATATGCTTTTGCAACTTCTTGAGATTCGTCATATAAATATGGGAAAGGATAACCTTCTTCGAAGGCTAATTGTTTCATTAATTCTGGAGAATCTTGCGGATAATTCTTAACATCGTTTGAAGAAATTGCAATAAATGAGATGCCTTTTGTGTTATAGTCATTGGCTAAACGAACCAATTCTTTGTTGATATGAATTACAAACGGACAGTGATTACAAATAAATAAAATAACCGTAGCGCGCTTTCCTTTTAATTCTTGTAAAGATTTATGCGTTTCAGTTATAGCATCATATAAATTAAAATCTGGTGCAACCGTTTTTAAAGGAATCATATTTGAAGGAGTTCTCGCCATTATAAGTTTTTATTTGTAACTTTATATCATCAAAAATACTAATTTATGAAGACACTAGATCAATGGTTTGAAGAATACGCTGTAAGTCACCAAAATGAAACCAATCAATTAATCCATTTTGTTTGCGTACCCGCAATATTTTTTAGCATTGTAGGAATGTTAATGAGTATTCCTTCTGAGTTTTTAACGAAGATAATTGGATTAGAAAATGCTTTGGTAATAAATTGGGCTACTTTTTTATTGGTTTTTCTTTTAATTTTTTATTTAAGGCTTTCAATATCCATGTTTTTTAAAATGTTACTCTTTTCAATTGCCTGTGTTTATGGCAATTACTATTTAGGAACTGTGCTACCTTTGTTTTACACTTCGTTAGCTATTTTTATTATTGCTTGGATTGGTCAGTTTTACGGACATAAAATTGAAGGCATAAAACCATCATTCTTTAAAGATTTGCAATTTTTATTAATTGGTCCAGCATGGGTTATTAAAAAAGTAACTTCAAAAAAATGAATTTGTTAAAACACTTTTTCCTATTCGTACTGTTTTTTAGTTCAATAAGTGGTTTTAGCCAAGAATTAAAACCATCAGAAGTACGTAATTTAGAAATCAATTCTAAGTATGTAGAAATGGGTATAAAATTCATTCAAAATAATAAAGTGCTCTTTGCTTCATCAAAAAAGGATAAAACAAATGGCAAAAGAGATCGTAGAAATAATAGACATTTAGGACTTCGCCTTTACATTGGCAGTATATTAGAAGATGGTGCCGTAGTTAATGTAAAAGTATTTAACACTTCTGAAAGCAATCCAATTCACGAATCAAACATAACCTTTACAGCAGATTTTAAAACCGTTTATTTTACGCGAAACAATTATATAAGTGACGATTACAGAAAACTTTTCAATAAAGATACGTTAGATACTCATATTCTAAAAATATTTAGAGCTTCTATGGATGAAAAAGGGAACTTATCTAATATTTCTTCTTTGCCAATTAATAGTTCAAATTATTCAGTTACCAACCCACAATTAAGTCCCGATGGTAAAAAACTGCTCTTTATTTCTAATATGGAAAGTTCTTATGGTGGATTTGATATTTATGAAATAGACATTTATAGTGATGGAACTTACAGCAAACCTAAAAACTTAGGCAAAAAAATAAATACAAGTGAAGATGAACTCTTTCCTTTTTTTGATAGAGATAATGCATTCTACTTCTCATCAAACGGACACGGAGGCTTAGGGGATTTAGATATATTTAGTGCCACATTTGATGGAACAATCTATTCAAACCCAATAAATTTAGGCGCACCTATTAATAGTACTGATGATGATTTTGCATTTGTATTTAGCAAACAAAAAAACGTAGGCTATTTTTCTTCAACTAGAAGAGGAAGTATTGGCGATGCAGATATTTATACGTTTAATGCACTTCCAATTGCGGAAGAAATTATTGTTGATAGTATAACTCCTCCTGTTATTGCAGTTGTTACAATTGATGATAAACCAAAACCATGTATTCAAATTATTGAAGGCACTATTCTAAATGCAAAAAACAAAAAACTTTCCAATGCTACCGTAACGCTGTATGAAAATGGTAATAATATGGGTACATCAAAAGTATCACCAGAAGGAAAGTATCTTTTTGAAGTTAAATGTAGCAACCATTATAGGGTTACTGCGCGTTTAGATAAATTTGAAGATAGTTATTACGAGTTAAGAACTACACGATTAACGGGTACCATAACAAATACAAATATTACACTTGATAAAATTCCGTGTGATGTATTATTAACTGGTGAGTTAAAAGATATAAACACAAATAAAATATTAAAAGGTGTTAATGTATATCTCATCGAAAATAATACTCAAATACATGCCGTTAAAACAAATGCTAGTGGCAACTATTCATTTACTGTAGAATGTGATGGTGACTATAAAATTACAACCAATCTATTTGGATATGAAGAACGAGTTTTTGATGTTGATAAATCATCAATACATAACACAACTATTATTTTAAATAATGTGCTAACACCTATTGTTTGTAGCCAAATAATCAATGGTAAAATTATGGATTCAACTTCTGGTTTAGAAGTAATAAATGCAACGGTAGCATTACAAAACTCTAAAGGTGAAGTTATAGAAATTGTTGCTACAAACACCAATGGAAATTTCCATTTCAATATTAATTGTAACGAAAACTTTAAAATTAAAGTTTCAAATAAAAATTACATCACTTCAATATCTGAGTTTAAATCTATGGCAGGTGATAAAAAAATACAACGCTTAGATTTTATGTTAATATTAAACAGTTGCCAACAAACCATTTTGGGTTCTGTTATAAACCTTAAAACAAAACTTGCAATGAGCAACGTAAATGTGAGTTTAATAAAAAGCAATAAAGTAATTTCAACTATTAAAAGTAATTCGTTAGGAACATTTAAGTTTGAGGTTGACTGTAATTCGGAATATAAAATTAGTGCGACCGTTAAGGATTTTTCTTTTCAAACGAAAACAATCTTAACAGATAATTTGAGTGGAGATATTATTGATTATTTAATTGTTTTAGAAACAAAACTCGATTTTGAAATTGTAAGAAATAAAAAAATGATTTTAATAAATCAAATAGATTTTGATTTAAACGAGTCAAACATTCGTGATGATGCCGCTTCAGAATTAAATAAAATTGTAGCCGTTATGAACATAAATACCGAAATAAAAGTTAATATCGGTGTTCATACAGATAGCCGTGCACCAGACACTTACAATTTAAACTTATCAGAACAAAGAGCACAATCTATTATGTCGTATTTAATTTCTAAAGGTATTAACCCAAAAAGATTAACTGGTAGAGGCTATGGCGAAACGCAATTGCTAAATGAATGTGAAAATGGCGTAAAATGTACAGAAACGGAGCATTCAATCAATAGACGCATAGAGTTTTTAGTAACAAAATAAATATGAAAGACTTAATTTCATTTGAAGAATTTACAAAAGTTGATATTAGAGTTGGAACAATTATTGAAGTAAATAATTTTCCTAAAGCTCGGAAACCTGCCTATCAATTAAAAATAGATTTTGGTGATTTAGGAATTAAAAATTCAAGCGCCCAAATAACAACACTGTATTCAAAAGAGGAATTAATGAACAAAAAAGTAACTGCTGTTGTAAATTTTAAACCTCGGAAAATTGCTAATTTTAGTAGCGAAGTTTTAGTACTTGGAATTCAAAAAGAGGAAAATGTTATTTTGCTACAAAATTCTAATAACACAATTAAAAATGGAGAACAAGTTTCTTAAAACCTTATTAATCATTTGTGCGCTAACATTTGTTAGTTGTTCGGCACAAAAAAACAAATCAAACGCTTCACTTTCGTTTAAAAAAATTGAAAGTCAATCTCATGGAGGATTTCAGCAACAACAATTTTTAGTTATTACCAATAGTAAGCAACTAAAGAAAATATACACGCAACTAAATTTAACCCGAAAACCCGGTTTACCCTTGCCAAAAATAGATTTCGACAACGAAACTGTAATTGCACTTTTTATGGGTCAAAAAAATACGGGAGGTTTTTCAGTAGAAATAGATTCCGTTATTAATACCGGCGATAGTTTTGTTGATATCATCATCAAAGAAAACGCTCCAACGGGTATGGCATCTATGGCAATAACTCACCCTTTTAGTTTATATAAACTGAACACTTCAAATTCCAAAATTAACTTTATAGGTTATAATTAACGTGAGTTCGACGTAAAAATTCAATTACAACTCTAAATATCAATAAATTACGTCATTGCGATTTTTCGCAGAAAGAGAAGTAATCTGTTTAATGATAAAAAGACTGCCACATTTTATAAAAAAGTAAAATTCGCAGTAACTTACTTTAATAATCGTCTGATTATAAATATGTTAACTATTTTGTTGAGTCGAACTCACGTTTAATACCTCTTTTTAAGAATCTGTAAATAAAACCGTTCCTCTAATGAAACCTTACTTTCATTAATCAAAATTAGTATTACTTTTAATTCAAAAAAAAACCATAACAGTAAAGTTATGGTTTTTTTTAAAACTTAAATTTATATATTATAACACCCGTTGTGCATTTAAATAATGCTAATTTTCAAATTATTTATATTTCTATCAAA
>CAZUFO010000090.1:0-8776 GCA_964619615.1 uncultured Lutibacter sp.
AATCTCCTAAAGGCGATTCTGGATATAATTTGTAAATCATCTCTCCGAAATCACGCAAGTATTTACCATTCTCTTTATCAATAATTATGGGTTCAATAGCGTAAATATCGCGTTCTCTAATTTTTAGATTGGGCCCGAAAAGGTATTCAATTTCACTGTATTTGTTTTCTAAATAGGCAATGGCATCTGGTGGTGAAAGTTTTTGAACGTTTTCTTCAAATTCCTTTTTTGAAATGGAAGAATAAATATTAAAAATATGAGTCAATGCACTTGGTATCGATTGCCCGATTGATGAAATTTTTGTTGCGCCCGTTAAATCATCGTACTTGTATTTAAATTTTTCACTGTTCTTTTTAGATAAAGCGGCATCTACACTTTTAATAGCGGTGTGTCTTTTTTCAGAATTATAATCGCCTGAACTTAAATAATAATAAAAAGATCTATTTTTAATCTGGTTTACATTCGCATCTAGCAAGGGCATCATGTCTGGAGCGAAATATGGATTTATACAAATAAACGCATCAAAACCTGGAGAGTCTTCTATAAAAAAGTAATTGGCGAAATTACCAGTTAATGTATTGCCAACGATAGTTTTAAAAGGTGAAATTCGATAATTTTCTTCCATATAACTTCCTAATTCACTTTTAATAAAACGATAGAAGGATTCGCTTTTTCCAGAAGGATAACTACTTAACTTATCATAAGAACAATCTACATAACGTTTATTGTTTCTTTGAACAACGCCAACAATAATTTGCTCAGGAGCTTTGTCTTTTTGAGAAAACAAAATAGAATTTCCAACAAAAACATCAAACAAATAATCGGCATCTAAAACAACCGTTAACGGATAAAAGCGTTCAGAATCCTCTTCATATGAAGGCGGTAAATAAATAAAAATTTCTCTTTTTTCTTCTAATTCATAAGAGTCGATTGTTTGTATAAATGTATTTTGACTTTGCATTGATGCAATTGACAAAAGACAAACAATAATGATAATTTTTTTCATAGATAATTTAGTTTAAATTTTAAAATCCGAAACCTAATACAAGCACTTTTATTAGAGTTAAATATATGAAAATTATTATATTCTTTGCTGAAATCGTCTAAAAGACAAAATATTTCGAGAATTTTACTGTCAGTAATCATAGATAAAATTTTGTTATTAACTTATATTTAGACTATTAATCTAGTAATTCTTTCTCTATTTACAAGTATTAAACCGTTTTCTTAGGTCGAGCTCACGTTAAATAATTATGACACGCTAACTTTTGATAAAAACAGTATTTAAATTATTTAAATGGTTTATTTTTGCCCTTAAATTAATGTACACTTATGGAATCGATCAATTGGAAAATTGTTAAGGAATTTGAAGACATTACTTATAAAAAACACAATGGAGTTGCGCGAATTGCATTCAACAGACCAAATGTTAGAAACGCGTTTAGGCCAAATACTACTGCTGAATTAATTGAAGCGTTTTATGATGCGCAAGAAGATACTTCAATAGGCGTAGTATTGCTTTCAGCAGAAGGTCCTTCTACTAAAGATGGCGTATATTCTTTTTGTAGTGGAGGCGATCAAAAAGCACGCGGACATCAAGGCTATGTTGGTAAAGATGGGCAACATAGATTAAATATATTAGAAGTACAACGAATGATTCGTTTTATGCCAAAAGCAGTAATCGCGGTTGTGCCGGGTTGGGCAGTTGGTGGCGGACATAGTTTGCACGTAGTTTGTGATTTGACTTTAGCAAGTAAAGAACATGCAATTTTTAAACAAACAGATGCAGATGTTACCAGTTTTGATGGTGGATACGGTTCTGCATATTTGGCGAAAATGGTCGGGCAGAAAAAAGCGCGAGAAATTTTCTTTTTAGGACGTAATTATTCCGCACAAGAAGCTTTTGAAATGGGTATGGTAAATGCTGTAATTCCGCATGATGAATTAGAAGATACTGCCTATGAATGGGCACAAGAAATATTAGCAAAATCACCTACATCAATTAAAATGTTAAAATTCGCTATGAATTTAACCGATGATGGAATGGTGGGTCAACAAGTATTCGCTGGTGAAGCTACTCGCTTGGCTTATATGACTGATGAAGCTAAAGAAGGGCGCGATGCTTTTTTAGAAAAACGCAAACCAAACTTTGAAAAGAAATGGTTACCTTAAGTTAGTTTACAGCATTCAGTAACTACAATCAATATGAAGTTGTTTGTGGAGTTAGAAAAAAAAACGAAGAGAACTAATAATAAAATTAAAAAGTATAAATGGAAAATTTATTGACATTTGCGATATCAGTTTTCACAGGCTTTTTTGCAATAATGAATCCTATTGCAAATGTTCCAATATTTTTATCTTTGGTTCAGGGAGCAGACAAAAGCACGCAAGAAAGAATAGCAAGAAAATCTACATTAATTGCTTTTGTAATAGTTGTTGCATTTGTTGTATTGGGTAAATTCATTTTTGAATTATTTGGCATAACAATCCCTGCATTTAAAATTACAGGTGGAATTTTGATTTTTTATGTAGGCTTTGAAATGCTGCAATCTAAAAGATCAACAGTAAAGCACCTACAAAACCCTAATATTGATGAAAATATAGCGGTTTCACCGCTTGCTATACCAATTCTTGCAGGACCTGGCACAATTGTAACAGCAATGAACTTTGTAACAAATTCAGAAATTACAAATATAAGTATCGTAATTATTGTTTTTGCATTAATGTGTTTATTAACCTATTTTTTCTTTCTCATAAGTGAGAAAATAGTTGCAATGGTTGGTAATAATGTTATTTCTGTAATAGGAAAAATAATGGGGTTGATAATCGCTATAATTGGAACAAACATGATAATAGAAGGAGTGAAATTAGCATTTAATTTAACGTTGTAAATAAACGAGACACAACGCCGTAGATTGTAAATAAAGTGCTTAGTGGCAAATCACCTCCAAATTTTAATTTGGCTTAAAGATAATGGGAAGTTAGCGATTAATTCTACCCTAATTGCGTATAATAAACGTTGTAATAAGTTAAAATAATTGGTAAATGAAAATAATTTGTATCGGGCGTAATTACGCCAAACATATAGAAGAACTGGCAAATGAAAGGCCAACTGAACCTGTAGTTTTTTTAAAGCCAGATTCTGCAATTTTACCAAAGAAGATGCCATTTTTTATCCCCGATTTTTCAAATGAAATTCATTATGAAGTAGAAGTGTTAGTTAAAATTAATAAAGTAGGGAAACATATTAGTTCAAAATTTGCTCATAAATACTATGATGAAATCGGACTTGGAATAGATTTTACGGATAGAGAATTACAATCGAAACTGAAGGCAAAAGGATTGCCTTGGGAAAAAGCAAAAGGATTTGATGGAAGTGCAATTGTTGGTGAGTTTTACCCAAAAGAACAGTTTGATTTAGATAATATCAAGTTTCAATTATTTAAAAATAACGAATTGGTTCAAGATGGAAAATCTGAAGAGATGCTTTGGGAAATAGATGAATTAATTGCCTATGTATCACAATATTTTACACTTAAAAAAGGAGATTTAATATTTACAGGAACTCCTGCCGGTGTTGGAAGTGTAAAGCCTGAAGATGTTTTAGTTGGGATGCTAGAAGGGAAAGAAAGCTTTAGTGTTAAGATAAAATAGTTGTTACACTGAGCCTGTCGTAGCTTTTTATAATGATAAATTTCGAAAAATATTTACTACAAGTTATTTACGCAGTTCTTGTTTAATTACATCAACCATTTTTACAAACTCTTCTTCATTGTAAAGTCGAGTTAACATTATAATTTCACCTTTTTTATTTAACACAATATTACGGGCTACTCCTGCTTTGGGTAATGTGAAAGATTCAAATAAAGAGCCGTCTTCATCAATAGTAAAAGGATAGGTAACTTTCATCTGTTCAATAAAACGCTCTACTTTTTCTAGAGACTCTTGTAGGTCAATGCCAATTAGAATAAAACTTTCATCTTTAAATTGTTGCCAAACTTCTTTTTCTAAATGTGGCATTTTTTTTCTGCAAACACTACACCATGAAGCTGTAAATTGCAATACAACAACTTTTCCTTTTAAATTTTCATTGGTGATTTGAGTGCCATCTAATAGTAAAAAATCAAGTTTGGGTGATTGTTCACCTACAGTTACTTTATAGCCTCTATTTTCTTTATTTTGACTAAATCCAATTTGTGAAATTAAAATGAATATTATTAAAATTATTTTTTTCATAAGGTTTCGTTTTTTGTTATTTCTGTTGTCAATCTGTCCAGATAACTATCGGGACAGATTGACAATTAATGTTTAAATGTTGTACTGCTTGGCAATTCAAATAATTCTAAATCAAAATAGGGTAGTGCAGCTAATAAATGGTCAAAAACATCTGCCATAATATATTCATAGTTTTCCCAGCGTTTGTCTGAACTAAACGCATAAATTTCAATAGGAATACCTTGTGAAGTTGGCGCTAATTGACGCGCCATTATCATCATATCTTTATTAATTGCCGAATGATTTTTTACATACGTTTCCATGTATTTTCTAAAAACACCAATGTTTGTTAAATTTCTACCGTTAATTGCAACTTCTTTGTTAACGCTATGTTCATTATTGTAAGCGTTAATATCTTTTTGACGGTGTGTTATGTAAGAAGAGATTAAATCTATTTTCTCCAAACCTTGTACATCTTCATTAGATAAATATTTAATGCTTTCTTGTTTAATAATTAATGCACGTTTAATACGTCTTCCGCCAGACTCTTCCATTCCTCTCCAATTCTGAAAAGAATCAGAAATCAACGCATACGTTGGTATCGTTGTAATAGTTTTGTCAAAATTTTGCACTTTAACAGTTGCTAAATTTATTTCAATTACATCACCATCTGCACCAAATTTTTGAAAGGTAATCCAATCTCCAATACGAACCATATCGTTAATAGATACTTGTATGCTCGCAACAAACCCTAAGATAGTGTCTTTAAAAATTAACAAAATAACTGCTGAAGCAGCGCCCATTGTTGCTAAAAAGGTTCCGATGCTTTTATCTAAAATAATTGAAAAAGCATACATAAAACCTACCACCCAAGCAAAAATCATAAATACTTGAATGTAACTATCAATTGGTTTGTCTTTTAAACTGGGTAAGGTTTTAAAATAATCTTTAAAGGTGTTTAATAGGCTTCTAACAATCCATAAGGTTAATACAACCACAAAAACTTCTAAAGCTTTATCAATAAAACTTCCAAAAATCGGAAAATCAATAAAAACAGTTTTTAATAACCCATCAGCAATAATTATTGGGATGATATGCGCAATGTTTCTTGGCGCTTTATTTTTCACCAATAAATCATCAAAATCAGTATCTGTCTTACTAGAAATTTTATTTGAAATAGAAATGATTAATTTTCGCAGCACAAAATCAATAATGTATAAAACAATAAGCATTACAATTAATAGCGCAAACATGTTTAAATAGGTTGCAGTGGTTTCAGAAGTTCCTGCTGATAAAAGGTAGTCGTACAAAAGATGCTCAATGAATTCCATAAATACTGATTATTTTGATTGCAAAGATAGTGAAAATGAATGTTTTTATATGGCCTTATCTTTTTAAGATGCTTATTTTTGTAGTGGCGAAAATTAGAAGAACAGAAAGGTATGAATGCAGAAATAATAACTATTGGAGATGAAATTTTAATCGGACAAATTCTAGATTCCAATTCTAAATGGATTGCAGAAGAATTGAATAAAATTGGTGTTTCTGTGTATCAAATTACGTCTATTCAAGATGATAAGCAGCATATATTAAAAGCCTTAAAAGAAGCCCAATCTCATGCTGATATTGTACTAATTACAGGTGGTTTAGGTCCAACAAAAGATGATGTTACCAAGCATACCTTAGCAGAATATTTCGATTCATCATTAGAAATGAATACAGAAGTTGAAGAGCGTATTCGTCAATTATTTAAAAAAGCAAACTATCCTTTTACAGAAGTAAATAGACAGCAAGCATTATTACCTACAAAGTGTATTGCTTTAAAAAATAATTATGGTTCTGCATCAGGTATGTGGTTTGAAGAAAATAATAAGGTTGTTGTCTCTTTACCTGGCGTTCCGAACGAAATGAAAGGATTGATGACGGAAGAAGTCTTACCTAAAATCCAACAGCAATATACCTTGCCTTTTATCATCCATAAAACCGTTATGACCTACGGTATGGGAGAAAGTAGCGTTGCTGAAAAAATTGAAGATTGGGAGGTGGCATTGCCACCATTTGTTAAATTGGCATACTTACCATCGTATGGAAAATTGCGTTTGCGATTGAGTGCCAAAGGAGCAGATAAACAACTCTTAGAGAACTCATTAAAAGATGAGATAACTAAATTGCACACAATTATTGGTGATATTATCGTGGGGCTCGAAGAAACAGCAACTATTGAAGTTTCTTTAGGGAAATTACTTACAGCGAAAAAACAAACAGTTTCAACTGCCGAAAGTTGTACAGGTGGTGCAATTGCAAAACAAATTACGGCTGTTGCTGGTGCGTCTAATTATTTTATTGGGTCAATAATCGCGTATAATGCCAGTGTAAAAATGCAGGAATTATCAGTCGCTAAAAAACTAATAGAACAACATTCTATAGTAAGTGCAGAAGTTGCTGAAGCAATGGCAATCGGAATTCAAAAAAAATACGGTACCGATTATGCCATTGCAACTACCGGAAATGCCGGGCCAACGGCTGATAAAACAGACAAAACAGTTGGCGTCATTTTTATTGCAATCGCAACCCCGAAAGGTGTCTTTTCTGAAGAATTTTTCTTTGGAAAACCACGGCAAAAAGTAATAGAAAGAACTACAATTAAGGCATTAGAAATGTTGCGAAAAGAAATTCTAAAAAATAGTTAGAATTGTGTTGTCAGTTCTTTAAATAAGTTCTATTTTTGCACCTCATTTTGAGATAACAATAAAACTGTATAGAATGTCTAGAGTTTGTGAACTTACAGGTAAAAAAGCAATGGTTGGGAACAATGTTTCTCACGCATTGAATAGAACTAAAAGAAAATTTAACGTTAATTTAATTACAAAGCGTTTTTATATTCCAGAAGAAGATAAATGGATAACTTTAAAACTATCTACATCTGCATTAAAGAATATTAACAAGTTAGGAATTTCTGCTGTATTGAAAGATGCAAGAGCAAAAGGATTTTTAACTAAATAATTTCCTAAAAACAAAAGAATACTAAGATGGCAAAGAGCAAAGGAAATAGAATTCAAGTAATATTAGAATGTACGGAGCATAAAACTTCAGGTAAAGCAGGTACTTCTAGATATATTACAACTAAAAACAAAAAGAACACTCCAGATAGATTAGAGGTTAAGAAATTTAACCCAATCTTAAAGAAAATGACTGTTCATAAAGAGATAAAATAATTAGTTATGGCAAAGAAATCAGTAGCATCGTTACAAACAGGTTCAAAAAGATTATCTAAGGCTATCAAAATGGTAAAGTCACCTAAAACTGGTGCTTACACATTTGTTGAAGCAATTATGGACCCTAAATCAGTAAACGACTTTTTTAATAAAAAGTAAGATTTACCGTTACAATATTACAAGGCTATTTTCAATTGAAAATAGCCTTTTTTGTTTTATATTTGTTGTTGGTTTTTGGGCGTTTTAACGTGCTATCCGCTATATCTTTTTAGCAAAAAGGCTAAAAAGGATGTCGCTACTATCACGAACGCAGAAACGAAAATCTTAGTTTAATAAAGTTGTCATACCTGTGTAAACAGATATCTCGTTTTAAATAATAAGATTTCCGCCTATACAGAAATGACAAATTAATAATAAAAAATGAGTTTATTTAAAAGAATATTTTCAAAAGAAAAAAAAGAAACCTTAGACAAAGGTCTCGAAAAAACCAATACCTCTTTTCTTTCAAAACTGTCTAAAGCAGTTGCCGGAAAATCTAAAGTAGATGATGACGTATTAGATAATTTAGAAGAAGTTCTAATCTCTTCAGATGTTGGAGTAGATACTACGCTAAAAGTTATCGATCGTATTCAAGCACGTGTTGCCAAAGATAAATATTTAGGAGTCGATGAATTAAACAGAATTCTTCGCGAAGAAATTGCAGGCTTGTTGTCAGAAACCAATGCAGGTAATGAAACCGAATTTGCCATTCCAGAAAACACAAAACCGTATGTTATTATGGTAGTTGGCGTAAACGGAGTTGGTAAAACAACCACCATTGGTAAGTTGGCGGCTCAGTTTAAAAAAGCAGGCTTAAAAGTAGTTTTAGGAGCAGCAGATACTTTTAGAGCTGCAGCAATAGATCAATTACAAGTGTGGGCAGATAGAGTAGAAGTGCCAATGATACGCCAAGATATGGGTTCAGATCCTGCTTCTGTAGCATTCGACACCTTACAATCTGGACTTACTCAAAACGCTGATGTAATTATAATTGACACCGCAGGTCGTTTGCACAACAAAGTAAATTTAATGAACGAACTCACCAAAATAAAACGTGTAATGCAAAAAGTGGTTACTGATGCTCCGCATGATGTGTTATTAGTGTTGGATGGTTCTACCGGACAAAATGCTTTTGAGCAAGCCAAACAATTTACCAAAGCAACAGAAGTTACTTCATTAGCTGTAACCAAACTAGATGGTACCGCAAAAGGCGGTGTGGTAATTGGTATTTCAGACCAGTTTCAAATACCCGTAAAATATATTGGCGTTGGAGAAGGAATTGATGATCTACAGGTATTTAACAAAGT
>CAZUFO010000091.1:0-8736 GCA_964619615.1 uncultured Lutibacter sp.
ATACATCTAATTAACTAATTTACAATGGATTAAATTTTAGAAGCCTCCATAATATATATTACTGATTAATAACTAATGCAAAGGTAGAATCAAATAAAACAAAAAAATCAAGGGTATTCTCTGAATTCTAAAATTCAGGGAATATCCTTAGGCATTGTAAAAGAATAATTTATTTTGACTTACCTATTTTCACCTTTAGGTTCAACAGCCTGTTCCGAGATTAATCGAAAACTCCATAGAAAATAAAAAAGTTAATTTAGGAAGGATGAAATACTACAACTTCCTCCTTTTACGCTCCGTTTTTAGTAGCTTCAACTCTCTACTTGTTTGTCCTGCAACAGAAGTGTTTTCTTCGGCACGTCTTATCAAATAAGGCATTACATCACGCACAGGTCCAAAAGGCAAATATTTTGCAACATTATATCCTTCACTTGCCAAATTATAACTAATATGATCACTCATTCCATATAATTGCCCAAACCACAAGCGAGCATCCTCTTTTTCAATTCCTTTTTCTACAGCCAACTGCATCAATAAATAGGAACTTTCTTCGTTATGAGTTCCTGCAAAAATGGCTAATTTTTCATTGTTCAGCATAAAATGAAGTGCGGCATCGTAATTAATGTCTGTTGCTTTTTTATCAATACAAATAGGCGATTTGTACCCTTTTTCTTCGGCTCGTTCACGTTCTTTTTCCATATATGCGCCTCGAACGACTTTCATTCCTATATAAAAACCTTCCTTTTGTGCTCTTTTGTATAATGCTTTTAGATAGTCCATTCTATCCCAACGATATAGTTGTAAAGTATTATAAACAATGACTTTTTTGGTGTTATACATTCTCATCATTTCTTCAATCAAATCATCGGCAGCATCTTGCATCCAACTTTCTTCAGCATCAATCAATAAAGGAACCTCTTTTTCGTAAGCCGATTTACAAACTGAATTATAGCGTTTCGTTACCCTATTCCATTCCTTATTTTCTTCTTCTGATAATTCTTGTTTTGCTGTTATTTTCTGATACAACTCAAACCGTCCAAAACCAGTTGGTTTGAAAACAGCAAAAGGAATACTCATTTTTTCTTTAGCAAATTCAATAGTTTTTAGTGTTTTTTCTAGGGCGTTATCAAACTGCTCTTCACTCCCCTTGCCCTCAACAGAATAATCTAAAACCGAATGCACATTTTTAGCATACATTTTTTCAATTACTGGCATACAATCATCTTCAGTAACGCCACCACAAAAATGATCAAATACGGTAGATCGTATTAATTTTTCAACAGGAAGCCTTGTGTTTAACGCAAAATTGGTAACCGCTGTACCTATTCGAACTAATGGTTCATTTTGAATCATTTTAAATAAAAAATAAGCTCTTTCTAATTCTGAATCTGATTTTATTTTAAAGGCTGTTTCAGTATTGTCAAATAGTTTATTCATGCAAAATGTTTTCACAAATATAGCTATGATATTTTCAATTTTAACTCGTAATTTGCGCTATAATTTTTTCAGTATGACATCTATACATTCAGACAATTATTTCATTCATTTTAATGAGAATTCTCACACAGAATTAAACACATATTTATCTGATAACAAACCAACTAAATTAATTATTTTGGTTGATGAAAATTCTCAAGAGCATTGCTATCCACAATTTATTAAAAAGGTAGAAACCGACGCAATAATTGAAGTGATTGAGATTGAATCTGGTGAAGTAAATAAAAACATTAACACCTGCGTAAATTTGTGGAATGTATTGACTGAATTGGGTGTTGATAGAAAAAGTTTACTTATAAACTTAGGTGGCGGTGTAATTACTGATATGGGCGGCTTTGTAGCATCAACATTTAAACGTGGAATAAAGTTTATTAATATTCCAACGACCTTATTAAGTATGGTGGATGCATCTGTTGGTGGTAAAACAGGGATTGATTTAGGGGTGTTAAAAAATCAAGTGGGTGTTTTTTCTAATCCAGAAATGATTTTGATTGATACGCAATTTTTAACAACACTCTCAGAGCGAGAAATGATTTCTGGAATGGCAGAAATCATTAAATATGGATTGACATACGATATTAAACTATGGAATGAAATAGGTGGATTTAAAAATCTAAACTACAGTGAATTAACAGAAATAGTTTATCGCTCAATAGAGATTAAAAATGAGGTCGTAAAAAAAGATCCTAGAGAACAAGGAATTCGTAAAATATTAAATTACGGACACACATTAGGTCATGCTATTGAATCGTATCATTTAGAATCTGAAGATAAAGAAACGTTGACTCATGGCGAAGCTATTGCTATCGGCATGATTGCGGAGGCTTATATTTCTCATAAATTACTTGGCTTTCCACAAGAAATTTTAAATGATGTAAAGCAAAATATCAAATCAATTTATGGTGATGTAGTTATTGATAAAAAAGAGTACGCTCCTATTATAGATTTATTGAAGCATGATAAAAAGAATACAAACGGAAATGTAAATTTTGTATTATTAAATAACTTGGCCGATTATAAATTGAATTGTTTAGTTCCAGAAGAATTATTGATTGAAAGTTTAGACTATTACCAATCTTAACAACAGTCAGACTTTGCTTTTCTGTAAACATCTTCATATAGAGGCAACACTTTGTCTATTGAAAATTCCTTTGCTTGGTTAAACGCATTTTTTTTGAATTTTGCCAAACGGTTTTCATTTTCAAGGATATAAATAGCTTTGTTTGCCATTTCATCAACGTCTCCCATATCACCTAAATATCCTGTAACCCCTTGAATATTAACTTCTGGCAAACCTCCTGTGTTGGTAGATATTACAGGTGTTTCAGCTGCCATTGCTTCTAATGCTGCAAGTCCAAAACTTTCCGTCATTGATGGTAATAAAAACAAATCTGAATAGCATAGTATTTTTGGAACGTCGTTACTATTTCCTAAAAAGATGACTTTTTCATAAATTCCTAATTCCTTCACTCTATATTCTACGCGTTCAATTTCCGGGCCTTCACCAACCAATAATAGTTTTGCAGGTATTTTTTGTTGAATTTTATAAAAGATTTCAATTACATCCATTGGCCTTTTAACAGCACGCATATTACTTACATGTGTTATTATTTTTTGATTATCATCCGCCAATGAATTTCGTGTACATTTTACACCATTTAAATGTGTATATTTATTTAAATCGATAAAATTATAAATTACATTAATATCTATTTCAATATTAAATAATCGCAAGGTATCTTCTTTTAAATTATTAGATACTACAGTAACAACATCTGAATTATTTATAGAAAACTCAACAGCAGCTTTATAGGTAGGGTGACTTCCAACAAGTGTAATATCGGTACCATGCAAGGTGGTTACTAACTTAATATCAATTCCTTTTTTCGCCAACATTTGTTTTGCCATATAAGCAGCATACGCATGTGGTATAGCGTAATGCACATGTAAAATTTCTAAATTGTGTGTGGCTACGACTTCAACTAATTTTGTTGATAAAGCCAATTCATAAGGTTGAAAATGAAATAAAGGATATTCTTCAACAAATACTTCATGGAAATGGATGTTTCTAACAAGTAGATCTAAACGCACGGGTTGCTTGTAGGTTATAAAATGGATTTCATGTCCTTTATCGGCAAGCGCCATTCCTAATTCTGTTGCAACCACACCACTACCGCCAAAAGTTGGGTAACAAACAATTCCTATTTTCAAATTATTTTATTTAAAATTTATTTTACAGACGTAAAAGTACATCTTTACTTACAAAGATGTTTTTATGAAACTATAAAATAATCACAAAAAAACTCGCCAATTGGCGAGTTCAATATTTTTAATAATCACCGAGTGTTTCGGGATTCTGTGCCAACGCACTTTCTAATTGCTCATCATTGGGTGCTTTTCCATGCCAAGCATGTGTGCCCGCCATAAAATCAACTCCATGACCCATATCTGTATAAAGTAAAATACAAACAGGCTTTCCTTTTCCTGTTCTTGTTTTCGCCTCATTAATTCCGGAAATAATACTTTCAATATCATTTCCTTTTTTCACTTCTAAAACATCCCAACCAAACGCTTCAAACTTTGCTTTTATACTTCCCATTGCTAGAACAGTATCTGTAGAGCCATCAATTTGCTGACCATTTAGATCAATTGTTGAAATAAGATTGTCAACTTTTTTACCTGCGGCATACATAATTGCTTCCCAACATTGTCCTTCTTGTAATTCACCATCACCATGAAGTGTATAGATTAATTTATTATCACCATTCAACTTTTTGGTTTGAGCGGCTCCAATGGCAACACTCATTCCTTGCCCTAAGGAACCTGATGCTATTCTAATTCCTGGTAACCCTTCATGCGTTGTTGGGTGTCCTTGTAAACGTGTATTTATGATTCTGAAAGTTGCCAATTCTGAAACTGGAAAAAATCCACTTCTTGCCAATACACTATAAAATACAGGCGAAATATGTCCGTTTGATAAAAAGAATAAATCTTCCCCAATTCCGTCCATAGAAAACTCAGTAGAATAGTCCATTATTTCTTGATACAAAACCGTAAAAAATTCTGTACAGCCTAATGAACCACCCGGATGACCAGAGTTCACGGCATGAACCATACGTACGATATCTCTTCTAACTTGTTGTGAGAAATCTTGTAATTGTTGTGTTTTTGACATTAAAATAAGATTTAAGTTTTGAACAAAAATAGACTAATTATAGTGTTGTGCAAAGTATAATTTACATAATTATAAACAAGCACTTAACAACTAATTATGTCTTCTGTTTTTTCTTTTTTGCAGCTGGAAATAATACATTATTAAGTATCAAGCGATAGCCAGGAGAATTTGGGTGCAACTCCAATTCTGTTTTCGGGTCTCCTACTCTATGGCTATAATCTTCGGGGTCATGTCCGCCATAAAAAGTAAACATTCCTTTTCCTTTTGTTCCATGAATATAACGCGCTTCTCCATTAGATTTTTTTTCACCCATTATTAAAATGTTTGGCTTAATTGTGTTGCGATCGAATGCAGTAGTTTGACCCATAAATCCTTTAATAACACTTGTGTGGTTTTGACAAAGCATTGTTGGTATTGGATCCCATTTTGCAGAATAACTCATCAACGAAAAGTAATCTGTAGTTCTTTGTATTTTTCGCTTTCGGGTCATATCAATGGAAGAAAACTCATAAATAATTGGGCTTCTTTCTAATTCAAAATTTGTAAAAGCAAGTGTTTTATTAAAATCGATTTTTGATTGATATTCCATTTCTGAAGGGTCACCATCAAACATAGACTCACAAATATCAACTCCTTCTGATGCTAAAGCAATATCAAAACTATCAGCTGCAGAACACATTGCAAACATAAATCCGCCTCCAATTACGTAATCTCTTATCTTTTTAGCAACGGCTAATTTTTGTTGTGATACTTTTGAGTATCCAAGTTTGGTGGCTAAACCTTCTGATTCACGTTTTCCTTCAATATACCAAGGAGCAGTTCTATATGCTCCATAAAACTTACCATATTGCCCTGTAAAATCTTCATGATGTAGGTGTAACCATTCATATAAAAGTAGTTTTTCATCCAACACATCTTCATCATAAACAACATCAAAAGGAATCTCAGCATAGGTCAACACCATAGTTACCGCATCATCCCAAGGTTTTTTGCTTTTTGGAGAATATACAGCTATTTTTGGGGCTTTTTCCAGGAGCACAGCTTCCATGTTTTTAGATGGACTTGCAATTTCTTCCAATATTCTTTCTGCTTTCAAATCGGAAATTACTTCATAAGAAACGCCTCTAATTTTACATTCATTTTCAATTTCAGGAGTATATTCTAGCAGAAATGAGCCTCCTTCGTAATTTAATAACCACTGGGCTTTAAATCCTAATTCAAGTGTCCAATAAGTTATTCCGTACGCTTTTAGGTGATCTTTTTGCAATTCTGCATCCATCGGTATATATATAAAGGATGCAAAAAGAGAATTAGATACTAAAAGAAATAGAATACTAATTTTTATTTGTAGCGTATGAAACTTCAAATTTAAAAGAGTTTAGAGTAAATAAATATAATCCAAATATAAAAATTATTCTTTAGAAAGGCATATCATCAGCAACCCCATCAAAAGCATCATCTGGATTAACTTGTTGTGCGCTTTCTGGAATCTCATTATTCATTTTTGATTGAAACTCATTACCATAACTTTCATCTAAATCTGAGAACAATGCTAAATGCCCCGTAAATTTCAAACGAATATTTTCCAATCCACCATTTCTATGCTTAGCTACAATAAATTCCCCTTGCCCTTCACAAGGCGAGTGAGAATCATCATCCCATTCGGTTTGCCCATAATATTCTGGTCTAAAAATAAAGGATACAATATCTGCATCTTGTTCAATTGCACCAGATTCACGTAAATCTGACAATAAAGGCCTTTTACTACCGCCACGTGTTTCTACAGCACGCGATAATTGAGACAGTGCAATAACAGGAATGCTTAATTCTTTGGCCAATGCTTTTAAATTTCTTGAAATCATAGAGATTTCTTGTTCTCTGTTTCCTCCACCTTTAGAACTAGTGCCGGCAGTCATTAATTGCAAATAATCAATTACAATTAATTTTACACCGTGTTGTGATACTAAACGCCTTGCTTTTGCCCGTAAATCGAAAATTGAAAGCGAAGGAGTATCATCAATAAATATGGGTGCGTTAGATAGGTTTTTAACTTTTTCATTTAACAATTCCCATTCATGTGCTTGTAAATTCCCCTTTCGTAATTTAGTTGAAGAAATACCTGTTTCGCTAGAAATCATACGTGTAATTAATTGTACCGAAGACATCTCTAAAGAAAATACAGCAACCGCTTGATTGAATTCAATTGCCATGTTTTTTGCCATCGAAATTACAAACGCCGTTTTTCCCATACCGGGTCTAGCCGCAATAATAATTAAATCTGAAGGTTGCCAGCCAGAAGTCAATTCATCTAATTTAGTAAAGCCCGATGGGACTCCACTCATCCCTTCTTGGTTTGAGATATCTTCAACTTTTTTAATTGCAGTTTGCACTAAAGTATCCGCTTTTTCTGACCCTTTTTTTAAATTCCCTTGAGTTACTTCAAAAAATTTGCTTTCTGCATCATCCAGCAAATCAAAAACATCTACAGTTTCATCATAGGCTTCTTCAATAATTTCAGAAGAAATTGTAATTAGTTTTCGCTGAATAAACTTTTGTAGAATAATACGTGCATGAAATTCAATATGTGCAGTAGATGCAACTTTTTGAGTTAATCCAATCAAATAAAAATCGCCACCTACAAACTCTAATTTACTATCCTTGCGCAATTGGTTTGAAACCGTTCGTAAATCTATGGGTTCAGAGTTTTGAAAAAGTGTAAAAATAGCGCGGTATATTTCTTGATGAGATTCCTTATAAAAAGCGTCAGGATGCAAAACATCTATCACGTCATCAACCCCTTTTTTGTCAATCATCATTGCTCCTAAAACCGTTTCTTCTAAATCAACTGCTTGCGGTGGAAGTTTGCCTTTTTCAAGGCTAATAACGGTATTTCTTTTTGTTGATGTTGCACGAATTGGCTTCAGGTTTTCCATAGCGACAAATGTATCTTTTATGTCTCATCTTTTCTTTAAAAACTCAATTTAATTTGTACACAGTTTTTGTTCATAACTAACTATTTTGTTGATAACTGTTTACTCTTTTTAAATAGTATAATTTTCTTATTTTTGGGTGATGAAAAATTCTAATTATATTTGGTTCTGGGTTTTGTTTCTTCCTGCGCAATGGTTTGCAGTACAATTGCTTTCCAACAATCCTAAATTTGTTGAAAATTTCTATTCAACCGGTTTATATCCTATTATTTCTAAGTTTGAACGTGTCTTATTGGGTTGGATCCCTTTTTCGATAGGTGATGTATTATATGTTTATGCCTTATATCTAATTATAAAATCAATTATTGCGGCACTTAAAGAAAGAAGGATTTACTTTCTTAAAATAATAGCCACACTTTCAATTATATATTTTGCTTTTCAACTTTCATGGGGTTTAAATTATTTAAGGCAACCAATACATAAGACCTTTAAAATTAGTGAACTGAATTACACTACGGATGAGTTAGAAAATTTCACTAATAAATTGATTGATGCTATTAATAAAACACAATTAGCAATAACACAAAATGACACTCTAAAAGTTACCGTTCCTCACACTAAAAAAGAAATTTATGATAAAGTAAAAATTGGTTATGATAAACTAAGTCTAAAGCATCCAACACTAACGTATCGAAATAAATCAATCAAGCATTCTTTATTGAGTTTGCCTTTGAGCTATATGGGTTTTTCGGGGTATTTGAACCCGTTTACTGGTGAAGCGCAAGTAAATAGTCTTAATCCATTAATTTCGTACCCAGCTACTAGTTGTCATGAAGTAGCACATCAATTGGGTTTTGCGGCAGAAAATGAGGCAAACTTTATTGGGTTTCTTGCATCAATTAATAATGATGATTTGTATTTTCAATATTCTGGCTATTATATGGCGTTGCGTTATGCTTTAAATGATTTATATAGACACGATAAGGAGAAATATAAAACTGCATTTAAAAGGTTGAATAAAGGAGTTATTATTAACATGAAAGAAACTCAAGAACATTGGGCACAATATCAGAACCCGTTTGAACCTTTATTTAAAAACGTCTTTAATCAATTTTTAAAAGCAAATAAGCAAAC
>CAZUFO010000092.1:0-8678 GCA_964619615.1 uncultured Lutibacter sp.
GTTTTAAAAAATGTTCTTTTTCAGTAATAGACTTTAATACTTCTAAAATTTTATTTAAAGCTGTTAATGTATTTAATTGTTTGATATTCAAATAAATATACACCTTTAACGAGTCAATGAACAACTTTTTATATGTAATTATTAATGCACAACGGGTAACATTAATAAAGTTGACCTCAAATTCTTCCTCTTTATTTTGAAAAAAGCACAAAACATGACTTCCGTAAAAAAATAAAATCAAAATCCGATAGTAAAGGCTTGGTTTTATTAGTGAAAAGTGGTTTTTAACGACTACAATTATCAATACAATAAAAGGGTTGAATATCGTATCAAAATAAATCGATAATAACGTTTAATAGGCAGTTTTGTATAAATTTGTCAACTTGTAATTTGATTTGTTAGAGTATTCTATTCAAATCAATAAATTATATTATTTATGAGCAAAACATTGTTTGACAAAGTATGGGATTCGCACGTGGTGCAAAAGATAAATGATGGACCGGATGTGTTTTTTATCGACCGCCATTTAATTCACGAAGTAACTAGCCCTGTTGCTTTTGTAGGGTTGAAAAGCAGAGCATTAGGTGTTATGTATCCAGACCGTACATTTGCAGTTGCAGATCATAATACACCTACTATAAACCAACATTTACCTGTTGAAGATCCATTATCTGCAAATCAATTAAAAACATTGGAACGTAATGCTAATGAATATGGCATTAGTCATTGGGGATTAGGACATAAAAATAATGGGATTGTCCACGTAGTTGGTCCAGAAAACGGAATTACACTGCCTGGTGCAACAATTGTTTGTGGAGATTCACATACATCAACTCATGGTGCATTTGGTGCAATTGCGTTTGGTATTGGCACATCAGAAGTAGAAATGGTATTGTCAACACAATGCATTATGCAACCAAAACCTAAAAAAATGCGCATCAATGTTAACGGTGTGTTAAGTAAAGCTGTTTCACCTAAAGATGTTGGACTGTACATTATTGCGCAATTAACCACTTCAGGAGCAACAGGTTATTTTGTTGAATATGCGGGTGACGTGTTTGAAAATATGACGATGGAAGGAAGAATGACCGTTTGTAATTTAAGTATAGAAATGGGAGCAAGAGGTGGAATGATCGCACCAGACGAAAAAACTTTTGAATATATTAAAGGACGTGCAATGACTCCAAAAGGGGCTGCTTGGGATAAAGCAATGACGTATTGGGAAACATTGAGCACTGATGCTGATGCAGCGTTTGATAAAGAATATAATTTTGAGGCTTCAGATATTGAACCAATGATTACCTACGGAACAAACCCTGGTATGGGAATCGGAATCTCACAAAACATCCCTTTAGCAGAAAATGTTGAAGGTGGTAAGGCAACATATGATAAGTCTTTGGCCTATATGGGATATGCTGAAAACGAACCAATGCTAGGTAAAAAAATTGATTATGTTTTTGTTGGTAGTTGTACCAATGGTAGAATAGAAGATTTTAGAGCATTTGCATCCATTATAAAAGGAAAGAAGAAAGCAGAAAATGTTACCGTTTGGTTGGTGCCAGGATCACATGTGGTAGAAGCAGCAATTAAAGAGGAAGGGATTTTAGAAACCTTAAATGAAGCAGGTTTTGTATTAAGACAACCAGGTTGCTCGGCATGTTTGGCTATGAATGACGATAAAATACCTGCTGGCAAATATTCAGTAAGTACTTCGAATAGAAACTTTGAAGGGCGGCAAGGTCCAGGATCAAGAACCTTATTAGCTAGCCCGTTAGTTGCAGCAGCAGCAGCAATTACAGGAGTAGTAACAGATCCTAGAACATTATTAAACTAAAAATTATGGCATACGATAAATTTACTTCGTTAACTTCAACTGCGGTACCATTACCAATTGAAAATGTTGATACAGATCAAATTATACCCGCTCGTTTCTTAAAAGCAACAGAGCGTAAAGGATTTGGCGATAACTTATTTAGAGATTGGAGATATAATTCTGATAATACATCTAAAGAAGATTTTGTGTTAAACAATCCTATTTATAGTGGTAAAATTTTAGTTGGAGGTAGAAATTTCGGTTCTGGTTCTTCAAGAGAACACGCAGCATGGTCTGTATATGATTACGGTTTTAGATGTGTTGTTTCTAGTTTTTTTGCAGATATTTTCAAAAATAACTGCCTGAATATTGGCGTTTTACCAGTTCAAGTGAGTGAGGCTTTTGCTGATGAAATTTTTAAAGAAATATATGCAAATCCTGCTACTGAGTTAAAAATTGATTTAGAAACTCAAACAATTACCATTTTATCGACAGGTTCAAAAGAAACTTTTGATATCAATGGCTATAAAAAAGGAAATATGTTGAATGGTTTTGATGATATTGACTACCTTCAGAATATAAAAAACAAAGTTCAAGAATTTGCAGAAACACGTCCTTTTTAAGTAAGAAATATGGCTGTTAAGAAAATCGAAATAATGGATACAACGCTGCGCGATGGTGAACAAACATCAGGCGTATCGTTTTCTGCTCCAGAAAAACTAACGATTGCTAAACTTTTACTAGAAGAACTTAATGTTGACAGAATTGAAATAGCTTCTGCCAGAGTATCAGAAGGGGAATTTAATGCGGTAAAGGATATTACAAGCTGGGCTGCTGTAAATGGTTATATCGATGCTGTTGAAGTATTGACATTTGTAGATAAAGGTATTTCTATAGATTGGATGATAAAAGCAGGAGCAAAGGTGCAGAACTTGCTAACCAAAGGCTCATTAAATCATTTAACTCATCAACTTAAAAAGACACCTAATCAACACTTTAAAGAAATATCAGAGAATATAGTTCTTGCAAATAAAAATGGTATTGAAACCAATGTTTATTTAGAAGATTGGAGCAATGGTATGCGAAATTCTAAAACCTATGTTTTTGAGTATTTAGCATTTTTGGCTACGCAACCTGTAAAAAGAATTATGTTGCCAGACACCTTAGGCGTATTAACGCCTGCTGAAACATTTGAGTTTATTTCAGAGATAAGAGAGAAATATCCAGAGTTACACTTCGATTTTCATGCGCATAACGATTATGATTTAAGTGTTTCCAATGTTATGGAAGGCTTAAAGGCTGGTGCAGATGGATTGCATTTGACAATTAATGGGATGGGAGAACGTGCTGGAAATGCACCAATGGCTAGTGTTATTGCAGTCGTAAATGATTTTATGCCTGATTATGAAATTAATGTAAATGAACATGCGTTAAACACCGTTAGCAAATTAGTGGAGACTTTTTCTGGGTTTCGAATTCCGGTTAACAAACCAATTGTTGGCGATAATGTATTTACGCAAACTGCAGGTATTCATGCAGATGGCGATAACAAAAACAACCTGTATTTTAATGATTTATTACCAGAACGATTTGGTAGAAAACGCAAGTATGCCTTAGGGAAATCATCTGGAAAAGCGAATATTCAGAAGAATTTACAAGAATTGGGGCTAACATTAGATGATAATGATTTAAAAAGAGTAACCCAACGTATTATTGAATTGGGTGATAAAAAGCAAGTGGTAACTAAAGAGGACTTGCCTTATATTATTGCGGAAGTCTTAGAAAGTAGCACCTATGAAGTTAAAGTAATTATTGATTCATATGTATTAACACATTCAAAAGGTTTGCGACCTTCTACAACAGTTTCTTTAACTATAGATGGTGAATCATTTGAAGAATCGGCTCAAGGAGATGGTCAATTTGATGCTTTTATGAATGCCATTAGAACTATTTATAAAAAGAAAAATATTGCCTTGCCAGAATTGATTGATTATGCTGTGAGAATTCCACCAGGAAGTCATTCAGATGCATTGTGTGAAACAATTATCACTTGGAAAAATGGAGAAGAGTTTAAAACACGTGGATTGGATTCTGATCAAACAGTATCAGCAATTAAAGCAACAGAAAAAATGCTGAATATAATTTAGAAATTAAAAAAATTAAAGATTAAATAATTTAATTTATCAATCATTAAATAAAATACATGAAATTAAATATAGCACTTTTAGCAGGCGATGGAATAGGACCTGAGGTTATAGACCAAGCAGTAAAAGTAAGTGATGCAATTGCAAAGAAATTTAACCATGAAATTATTTGGACTCCAGCATTAACTGGTGCAGCAGCAATTGATGCTGTTGGTGAGCCGTATCCAGATGAAACACATGAGATTTGCTTAAATGCAGATGCCGTTTTATTCGGAGCAATAGGACATCCGAAGTATGATAACGATCCAAGTGCAAAAGTAAGGCCAGAACAAGGTTTATTAAAAATGCGTAAAAAATTAGGCTTGTTTGCAAATGTTAGACCAACGTTTACATTTCCATCGTTGATTGATAAATCTCCTTTAAAAAGAGAACGTATTGAAGGTACCGATTTGGTATTTTTAAGAGAATTAACAGGCGGAATCTACTTTGGAGAAAAGGGCAGAAGAGATAATGGCGAAACCGCTTTTGACAACTGTGTTTATACCAGAGCAGAAGTCCAGCGATTGGCTAAAAAAGGTTTTGAATTGGCAATGACACGTACAAAAAAGTTGTGTTGTGTTGATAAAGCAAATGTATTGGAAACATCACGTTTATGGAGAGAAACCGTACAAGCTATGGAAAAAGACTATCCAGAAATTGAAGTAAGTTATGAATTTGTTGATGCAGTGGCAATGCGTTTGGTACAATGGCCAAATTCTTATGATGTTTTAATAACTGAAAATTTATTTGGAGATATTTTAACAGATGAAGCTTCCGTAATTTCTGGTTCAATGGGTTTGATGCCATCCGCATCTGTAGGTGAAGAAAATATGTTATTTGAGCCCATTCACGGATCTTACCCACAAGCAACAGGCTTGAATATTGCAAATCCATTAGCTACAATTTTATCAGCAGCAATGATGTTTGAAACAGCATTTGGATTACACGAAGAAGGCGCAGCAATTAGAGCTGTAGTTAATAAATCATTATCAGAAGGAATTGTTACAGAAGACTTATCTGGTGATTCAAAATCATATGGTACAAAAGAAGTAGGTGATTGGTTAGCGACTAATATTTAGAGTGTTTTTAACACCCACAAAGCAAAAAGGATTTGGTATATATTTATATACTAAATCCTTTTTTAAACTAATTTATTCAAAATAATTACAATAGTTTAGTTGTGATAATTTAATATTCCTTACAATAAAAGCACACTAGTTTAGTACTTTTTTTGAATCTTTTCGAAGATAGAAAATAATCAATAAAGATAAGAAGCCACAAATTCCGAAACCAATAAATAACGGAAGTACTGAATTTATTACAAATTTACCTATAAAAATACTAATTGGTATTGCCATTAATGTAGAAATGAAGCTGGTTATTGCAGCAGCAATTCCTGCAATATGACCAACAGGCTCCATAGCTAATGCTCTTAAGTTACCAAATAAAAAGCCGATTGCAAAAAATTGTAATCCAAAGAAAACCATCAATATACTAATAGAAGGGTTGGCTTGATTGTAAAAAAGTAAGACATACACTATCGATACTCCAAAAAAAGCAATCATAGAACTGTTTACCATTTTTCGCATTCCGAATTTTAAAACGAGCGTTCCGTTTAAAAAAGTCGCTAAACCTACAGCTATTGCAAGTCCAGCAAAAAGATACGGAAACTCATCTGCTAAATTATACTGCTGCTGAAATATTTGTTGAGAAGTACTTAAATACACCATAAATGAGCCTGTAATAAACCCAGAAATTATAGTATATGCAACTGCTTGTTTGTGTTTTAAAAGTTCTTTAGTGCCATCCACAAAAATATGCGTACTAAAACGAATTCTTTGAGGTTTTATAAGTGTTTCCGGTTGTCTTTTCCAAAACCAAATAGAAATTATAATACTAAAAATCAATTGAATATAAAATATTGCTTGCCAGTTATAATAATTGAGAATAAATTGCCCTAATGCAGGTGCTATAATTGGGACTAAAATAAAAACCACCGTAATAAATGACATAATTCTTGCCATATAATCACCATTATAAGTATCTCGAACCATAGCGATACTTATAATCCTAGGAGCGGAGAGTCCTATTCCTTGTAAAACTCTACCAAAAATCATGACTTCTAAGCTGTCTGCATAAATACAGATAATACTGGCGATTGCAAAAATTCCAAAACCCAAAAAAACTACAGGTTTCCGTCCTAAACTATCTGAAATAGGGCCAAAGAATAATGAACCAATTCCTAAACCAAGGAATATCATTATAATCAATAATTGATTTTGACTTGGTACTATAGTGCCAATATCATTTCCAATAATTTCAAGAGCAGGTAATACGGCATCAATTGTTAATGCAACAACAGACATTAATGAAGCCATTATGGCTACAAATTCAAATTGAGACTGCTGCTGTTTTTTCATTCCGCAAAAATACGCTTTAGAATTTGTAATTTGCTGAAATATTGATAACAGATGCAGATGAATTTAGAAGATTTAAAAAACACCATAGGAACTATTGACATTTACCTATTAGATCAAATATTAAAAGGACGATATACAGAAAACTACCGCATTCTTGATGCGGGTTGTGGTAAAGGACGTAACCTGAAATGGTTTTATCACAATAACTTTTCGGTTTACGGTATTGATATGAATACTGATAATATTGATATTGTCAAAGAAATATATGAATCTCAAAAAGAGCATTTTTCAGTACAAAGCGTTGATGCTTTAACTTTTGAAGATAAAAAGTTCAACCATGTTATTTGCAATGCAGTTTTACATTTTGCTCAGAATGAATTGCATTTTAAAAAAATGTTTTCAGAATTAGTTCGTGTTTTAAAACCAAATGGAACATTATTTATAAGAACAGCAACTATAGATAGTTTAACAGACAAAGTTGAATTTATAAATGATGGTGTTTATAAATTACCAGATACTACAAAGCGTTTTTTATTAACAAGAAAATTATTAAGCAGTATCCTTACAGAATTAAATCTTGAATTAATAGAACCTTATAAATATATTAATGTCGATAATTTGCGTTGTATGGCTACAATAGTACTTCGTAAATTATAATCGAATAGAGCAGGAATCAAATACTCTATTTAACATAATATAAATTATAGTACAAATACACAGTAATTCTGTATAGCCGTTTGTCAGGCTATTTAGCATAATATCAGATCTACTAAATATAATTAACCATTAAATTACTTAATCCCTTTTATCCTTTTCCATAAGTCCTTAATAATTTCTTGACCATCTTCTATTTCCTTTTTATTTTCAGAAATAACTAACTCATTGTCAATATGTTCTAGCAAATAACTAAATACAAATCTATCTTCATTAGGCTTCATAGATAAAAGTCCGAAGCGTAAATCGTTTAAATAAAGTTTATCATCAATTTTTGATATGGTAAACCATGATTCGGTAACAGCAATCAATCTTTTTACTTTTGAATTATCTTTTAAGTATCCGAGTAATTCGTGGTTTTTTGGATACGAAGTAAATGCTATTTCTTTGCTCTTATCCATAAGGGAATAATGACCTATTAAATACGCATCTGTAGTTTCGACATTTGCAACCCATAAAACACTATTTAAAACTGTAGGTTTTACAATAATACTGGTGTAACTTCTATTTTGTTTATATAAACTATTTTCAAACACCTTATAGGTCACTAATTTTAAAATTAATGTTACTATTAAATATGAAGTACTAATAATTAAACCAAGATTGTTTATTTTTTTTCGGATGGGATTTGTTCGTTTATAAAATAGTATTGCTATAATGCATAACAATAATGGTAAGGTATATATTGGATCTATTACAAAAATATTTTTATATGCTAAGCGAATGTCTAAAGGCCAAAAAAACTTTGTTCCCCAAGTAGTATGCGCATCTAATAAAGGATGCGTGACTAAAACAAGAAAATAAAATAGCGTCCATTCTTTAAAAGAAGCTTCTTTAACCTTATAGATTCGACCCATTAACCAAGCCATCACAGGTGAAAAAAGGACGCAGAAAAACA
Organism: uncultured Lutibacter sp.; assembly: GCA_964619615.1. Taxonomy (GTDB): domain Bacteria; phylum Bacteroidota; class Bacteroidia; order Flavobacteriales; family Flavobacteriaceae; genus Urechidicola. Next base: position 8,029 of record CAZUFO010000092.1, read on the forward strand.
AAGAGTGGGTTAAACCTCTATGAATTTCTAGAGCAGAAACTGTATCAGTAAAAAATTTGGCTAAGACATCTAAATCTGGAATAGTGCCTGCAATTGCACCCCAAAGAATTGCTTTATTACCAATCTTTCTTCCTAAAACAGCTTCTCCGACAGCTGCTCCTAATACTATTTGTGTTAATGAATCCATTTTAAATCATTTATTTTACTAATACAAATATATTTTCATTCTTGATGTTTTCAAAATATTTTTACAATTATCAACTGTTTTAAAACGTTCAGTAAACTTTCAGACGATTTTGCTCTTTAAATACAACATAATACGCCTATTTTTATTGATTGTGTAATACATTTGACAACAATAATTCTACATATCTACTTTAGAAGATTCATAAATACTAAAGTAAAAAATAGTGTGTGAACTAAATTACGGCTTATGAACTTGTAGTTATATTTGATAGTTACCTGTTGTGCATTATGATTTAAGGTAAAAAAGTTGTCCATTATCACTGATAATCAGTAAATTGATTTAACCATAAATCATTTACAATGAACAACTTAAATGCAAATTACAAAAGAATATTGGAAGTGTTACAAAAAATATCAAAAGAACAACTTTTACCTTATCAACGGCGTCAACCAAAAATGAGTGA
>CAZUFO010000093.1:0-8677 GCA_964619615.1 uncultured Lutibacter sp.
GAAACCATCATTATATAAATGCTTTTAACACGTCATTAAATAATTAAATTGGTATTAGTCCTTAAACCAACTTTGAGCCAATTTTCGTTCAAATTTATGAGAATTGACATGTACAAACTCATTGGTTATACTATCAAAATTATAATCAATTGCCCACTTTTTATGGTTTTTTGTAACTTCATTAATTGCATTGCAAATAAATTCAACTTCTTGGTTGGTCATTGTAGGATGGATAGACATACGAATCCAACCTGGGCGCTCAATCATACAACCTTCTAATATTTTTTTCTCAATACTTTTTGATGTTTGCTGATCTACATGCAATAAAAAATGACCGTAAGTTCCTGCACACGAACAACCACCTCTGGTTTGAATACCATATCTGTCGTTTAGCAGTTTTACAATCAAATTATAGTGTGCATCATCAATATAAAAAGAAAAAACACCTAATCGGTTTGTATGCTCTTTTGCGAGAATATGTAAATTTTTTATATTAGAAATACTATCAAAAATAATCGCATTTATTTCCTCTTCTCTATCATGGATATTTTGCGTACCCATTTCCTCTTTTAATTGTATTGATAATGCAATCTTTATCGTTTGTAAAAAACCCGGAGTACCGCCATCTTCTCTTATTTCTATATCTTCAACATAGTCATGATCGCCCCATGGATTGGTATACGTTACCGTTCCGCCACCTGGGTTATCAGGAACTAAATTCTTATATAGTTTTTTGTTGAAAACCAAAACACCTGAACTTCCTGGACCTCCTAAGAATTTATGTGGTGAAAAAAAGATAGCATCTAAATATTCATTTTCTTTTTGTGGATGCATATCAATATCAACATAAGGCGCTGAACATGCAAAATCTACAAAACAGAGTCCGTTGTTTTTATGAATCAATTCTGCAACCTTGTGATATTCTGTTTTAATTCCCGTAACATTAGAACACGCAGTAACTGACGCAATTTTTATTGGAGTGTTTTCATATTGTTTGAGTAGCTTTTCAAAACTCTTAAAACAAATCAACCCTTCATCTGTACATGGAACAATTTCTACTTTAGCAATTGTTTCTAACCAAGAAGTTTGATTCGAATGATGTTCCATATGTGATATAAACACCACTGGTCTTAGTTCTTCTGGAATATTGGTATGTTCTTTTAAATTTTCAGACACTTTGAGTCCCAATATTCTTTGAAACTTATTCACGGCTCCCGTCATTCCAGAACCTGTTACTATCAACACATCATTTTTACTTGCATTGATATGCTGTTTAATAATTTCTCTTGACAAATGATACGCATGAGTCATCGTAGAACCTGTGGTAGAAGTCTCCGTATGTGTATTGGCTACAAATGGTCCTATTTCATGAAGCATTTTTTCTTCTATCGGTCGATACAATCTTCCGCTTGCTGTCCAATCTGCATAAATAATTTCTTGCTCACCAAACGGCGAAGTAAATTGCTGATTTACACCAACAATATTATTTCTGAATTTTTTAAAATAGGCTTCAAGAGCAGTAACCATATATGTTTACCTAATTAATTGTCAGGTCGATCGCAGTCGATACCATCTAATATTTTAACATTAATGACCTCTCGACTGCGCTCGAGGTGACCGTTTACTTTACTTATTTAAATTTTGAAAGCCCGTCTTCTAACCATTCAAAATATTCATCTGCATCAGGTGTATATGCAACTGGGTCATTCAAATTTTCTTCATCATGGTTCATCAACACATAAAAAGGTTGTGAATTTGTTTTGTATTTAATGGTTTGGAATTCACTCCATTTCTGACCGATGTATTTTAATTTCTTTCCTGGTCGTAACTTTGAGTCAACCACTTCATCGGCTTCTAATTTTCGTTTATCATCAACATATAAAGAAATCAATACTACATCATTTTTTAAAATGTTGAGTATCTCTGGTTCCACCCAAACATTTTGTTCCATTTTACGGCAGTTTACACAAGCGTGACCTGTAAAATCTATCATCACTGGCTTCCCTACTTTCTTAGCATACGCCAAGCCTAAATCATAATCGTTAAATGCCAAAATATCGTGTGGTGCCATTAAATGTGCTCCTTTTGGAATAGTTCCTTCATAACTTGAACCTCCAGAACCTGATTTTGCAAAACCGACTCCGTATGGCGATTCGCTATAATGTTGTGCTGGTGGAAAAGCACTAATTAAATCTAAGGGCGCTCCCCATAAACCCGGTAACATATATAAAGTAAAACTTAATGAAACCAATCCTAAACTCAATCTTCCTACAGAAATGTGTGTTAATGGTGAATCGTGTGGTAGTTTTATTTTTCCAAATAAATACAACGCCAAGGTTCCAAATATGGCAATCCAAATAGCCAAGAATACTTCACGTTCTAACCAATGTAATTGCAATACTAAATCGGCATTCGATAAGAATTTAAATGCCAATGCTAGTTCTAAGAATCCTAATACCACTTTTACGGTATTTAACCATCCACCAGATTTCGGCAATGAATTTAACCAACCTGGAAATGCAGCAAATAATGCAAAAGGTAACGCAATAGCCAATGAAAACCCTAACATTCCAACAATGGGTCCTATTTGATTTCCTCCCGCGGCTGCTTTAACTAATAAAGTTCCAACAATGGGGCCTGTACAAGAAAACGATACAATAGCCAATGCCAAAGCCATAAAAAAGATGCCGATTAATCCGCCTCTATCCGCTTGTTTATCTACTTTATTTCCCCAAGAATTTGGCAACATTATTTCAAAGGCTCCTAAAAAAGAAACCGCAAAAACAATTAATAACACAAAGAAAATAAGGTTAAACCATACATTAGTTGCTAATGCATTTAAAGCATCCGCACCAAAAACATAAGATACAATTGTACCTAACAACACATATATTATTATAATACTGAGTCCATAAATAATCGCATTTCTAATTCCAGCGGCTTTGTTTTTACTTTGTTTGGTAAAGAAACTCACTGTCATCGGAATCATTGGAAACACACATGGTGTTAGCAAAGCCGCAAACCCGAATAAAAAGGCAATTAAAAAAGTGCCCCATAATCCTCTTTCAGAAGACTTTTCTTTTTTAGATGATTTCTCTTTTATTACTTCTGATGGACTTGCTTTTGTTGCCGCCACAGCTGTTGATAAATCAAATACTAAATCAATTTCGGTAGGTGGTAAACAACGTTGATCGTCACATACCATAAATTCTACAAAGCCATTTACGATGGTTTTAGTTCCCGCCACTTCAATTTTTTGTGAAAAACGTGCAGAATTCTCAAAGAATTTTATTTTCATTTGAAAAACAGGGTCTTCTACTGTATGTCCTTTTTCTTCTGAAGTATTGCCAACTATTTTAAAAGCACCTGCTTCATCATCATAAATAAAACTTGTTGGAATTGGCCCATCATCTGGAACATCTTGCGAATACAAATGCCAACCCGAATCTATGGTTGCTGTGGTTATTAAATTATATTCCGTTTCTGAAATTTTTTCAACTGAAGTTGACCATTTAACTGGCTCAAACACTTGCGAAAAAGAAGTTGCATTAACAAGCAACAAAATGGCTAAAATTATTTTCTTCATTACTGTCTTTATTTAATTTGGAAAATTAAATCCACTTCTTTAGGTGGTAAACATTGCGTGTCATTACAAACCATAAATTCCACCGTTCCTTTTACTTCAAAAGAACTCGAATTTTTTATTTTAATGCGCTGCTTAAATACTGCTTTTTCATCAAAGTATTTGATTTCCATTTCAAAAATTGGGTCATTAACTGTATGACCAACGTCTTCTTTTGTGTTTCCTTTTTTCAGGTAATTAGAGTTTCCTTCAAAAATAAAAGTAGTTGGTATTGGACCATCTTCTGGTACATTTTGAGAATACAAATGCCAACCCGAGTCAATTGTAGCTGTAGCAACTAACACATATTCAGCTTCGGATACTTTCTCTACATTTGTTGTCCATTTAACAGGATCGTATATTTGGGCATTTAAAGATGCTGCAATAAAAAGAGCGAAAATTAAAATTATTTTCTTCATTTATATTTTTTTTATAGTCTGTTCTTTAGACGTCAAAAGTCGTGAAATTACACCTTCAATCTGTGTTAATTGACTGTTAATTTTATAAATAAATTCGGTTTAATTTCAACAGCAAATTTAACTAAAAAGATTTGAAATAAAACCACTTTAAATTATATGAACTGCTTCTTAAATATTAAACTCAGAAGTTTGTTTAATATCTTTTAAAACAAATATACTATTAAGCACTCCAATATTTTCAATTTTAGAGAGTTTGTATTTTACAAAATTGTGATAATCTTCTAAACTCTTTGTATTGATTTTTAAAATAAAATCTACTTGTCCCGCCATATGATAGCATTCTTGAACTTCATCAAGACTTTGAATTTGATCTTCAAAACGCTCAATAAAAGCCTCGTTATGATAGCGCATAGAAACTTGACAAATGGTTGTTATTGAACGACCAATCATAGTTTTATCTAATATGGCGACATACTTTTTTATGATACCTCTTTTTTCTAATCTACGAATCCGCTCATACACTGGTGAGGCTGTTAAATTTAAAACAACAGCGATTTCTTTTGCCGTTTTTTTAGAATCGTTCTGTAAAATTCTAAGAATTGTGATATCTATTTCATCTAAATCTATCATGTTTTTCAATAAAAATTACTGTTCGCATTTGTTTTCTGAAACCTAAAAAGTAAATATAACTTAATTAGTTGATTTGTAGAATAATTTTTACTGAATTTAGTCTATTAATTAACTAATATAACTTAAATAAGTAATTTTGTAAGCACATTACACTTATTTATTATGAGTACTACTAGGATTTTAATAATTGGAGCAAAAGGACAAATAGGCTCTGTTTTAACTGTTGAATTACAGAAAATTTATGGATCGGGTAGTGTTGTTGCATCTGATTTAAAAGATGACCCAAATTTTAATGGCATTTTTGAAGTTATTGATGCTACAAAATTTGAAATGATTAATACTGTTGTTCAAAAATATAAAATTACGCAGATTTATCATTTAGCAGCAATCTTATCAGCAAAGGGAGAACAAAACCCTTTAAATACGTGGGATATAAATATAAAAACCATGTTTAATGTGTTTGAAGTTGCACGTTTAAATAATGTTTCTAAAGTCTTTTACCCAAGTTCTATTGCCGTATTTGGCGAAGGAGCAACTAAAGAAAACACACCGCAAAATGCTTTTTTAAATCCATCTACCGTTTATGGAATTAGTAAAGTTGCTGGCGAAAATTGGTCGCAATATTATTATAATAGGTATGGTTTAGATATTCGCTCAATCAGATATCCAGGTATTATTGGTTACCAATCATTACCTGGCGGCGGAACAACAGATTACGCGATAGATATATTTCATAAAGTTGTAAATGGTGAAAATTTTGAATGCTTTTTAAAGAAGGATACTAAGTTACCTATGGTTTTTATGGAGGATGCAATTAGAGCAACCATTGAATTAATGGACACGCCAAAAGAAAATATTACGGTTAGAACTTCTTATAATTTAGCGAGTATGAGTTTTACGCCACAAGAATTAGTAACCGAAATTACGAAAATTTATCCTAATTTTGAAGTGCGTTATAAGCCAGATTTCCGACAAGAAATTGCGGCTTCTTGGCCAAAAAGCATTAATGATTCCGAAGCAAGAATTGATTGGAATTGGAAGCCACAGTTTGACTTAAAGTCGATGACAGAAATGATGGTTGAGAAATTGAATGAGAAATACAATAAAGAGTCTTATACCAAATTAACTTTGTAATGCCGTATTATATTGTTTCTTTTTCACAATATCTTCGTGAAAATATTTTACCATAGCAAAGGCTATTCTAAAATATTTTCACTTTAATCTTGCAAAAAATAATTCAATATAATTACACGGAATTACAAAATCAAATTGGTATTAATCACTAAATAAAAAACGATGTACGGAAACATAAAAGAACATTTACAAAACGAATTACAAGAAATTGAAAACGCAGGATTGTTTAAATCCGAACGGATTATAACAACATCGCAAGATGCCGTTATTAAGGTTTCAACTGGCGAAGAGGTGATTAATTTTTGCGCAAACAATTATTTAGGTTTATCAAACAATAAAGAAGTAATTCAGGCAGCAAAAGACACCTTAGATTCACATGGTTTTGGAATGTCATCCGTACGTTTTATTTGTGGCACACAAGATATTCACAAGGAATTAGAAACCGCAATTGCACAGTTTTTTCATGCTGAAGATACTATTTTGTATGCTGCTGCTTTTGATGCAAATGGTGGTGTTTTTGAACCTTTATTAACTAAAGAAGATGCTATTATTTCTGATTCTTTAAACCATGCTTCAATTATAGATGGTGTGCGTTTGTGCAAAGCAGCGCGTTATCGTTATACTAATAATGATATGGATTCTTTGGAAGAACAACTTATTGAAGCCAATAAACAAAATCATCGATTTAAAATTATTGTGACAGATGGTGTGTTTTCTATGGATGGAATTGTTGCGCAATTAGATAAAATTTGTGATTTAGCCGACAAATACGATGCCTTAGTAATGGTTGATGAATGCCATGCTGCAGGTTTTATCGGGAAAACTGGCAGAGGAACTATCGAACTAAAAAACGTGTTGGATCGCGTTGATATTGTAACGGGCACTTTAGGAAAAGCATTGGGTGGAGCCATGGGAGGTTATACTGCAGGTAAAAAAGAAATTATCAAACTTTTGCGTCAACGATCAAGACCTTATTTGTTTTCAAACTCATTAGCTCCTGCAATTGTTGGCGCATCATTAAAAGTGTTTGAAATGCTTTCAAAAGACACCTCTCTTCGTGACAAACTCGAAAAAAACACCCATTACTTCAGAACTGAAATGGAAAAAGCAGGGTTTGATTTGGTTGGTGCAGATGCTGCAATTGTACCCGTAATGTTATACGATGCAAAACTTTCTCAAACAATGGCAAATATGTTATTGAAAGAAGGAATCTATGTAATCGGATTCTTTTTTCCGGTGGTACCAAAAGAAAAAGCACGAATTAGAGTACAACTATCAGCCGCTCATACCAAAGAACATTTAAATAAGGCGATTGCCGCTTTTACCAAAGTCGGAAAACAATTAGGTGTTATTTAGCCTATTTTCCAAATTATTAAAAAGCACCCTTTTTTACACGTGTCCAATTAATATTTAGCGAACTAATTGATAGCCTTTCAAAATAAAATTGTAATTTTGAAAGGCTATGAATTATCTTACTGCTAAAAACTTTTAACAAAACGGTATTGTTTAGTACTGGTTTTCTTCATAAGAGATTTCATTATTTAAAAATTTAACTTCTAAAAATTATTTAGAGAAGTTTTTCTATTAATTATGAAAATAACACTCAAAATATTTCAGCATAACAACAAGGAACAGATAGGTATTTATTTTCCTTATAATTATGAAGCTAAAGAATATATAAAAAAGCTTGAAGGTGTTAAATGGAGTCGTACAAATAAGGTGTTTTATATTGAAAACGCTTCAAACAACCTTAACCAATTATTTAACTATTTACGCGCTAAGAAATGGTTTGTTAATTACGAACAGGTTAAAAAAACAGTTCAGAAAAATCAGAATGAAATCAAGCAAAAAACTAAAGTTGTACGAAAGCAATTATCAGCAAAAAAATTAGAACGTCTTAATGCATTTAAATTATGGATGGAGCAACAACGTTATAGCGATAATACTATAAATACGTATTCATCGTTACTTAAAGTTTTTTTTGAATTTTACTACACTAAAGAACTCAACGCTATAACTAAAGATGATATTGTACGGTTTAATACTGAATATATTTTAGGAAACAAGTACTCTGCTACTTTTCAAAATCAAATTATTAATGCGATTAAGTTATTTTATCGAAAAATTGAATCTACTACACTAAATTTAGAGGAATTGGATCGGCCAAAAAAATCGACCTATTTACCAGAAATTTTCAGCATAGAAGAAGTAGAAAACTTACTAAATTCTGTGTCAAATTTAAAACACAAAGTATTGTTAGCAATTGTATATTCGGCTGGGTTACGCATTGGCGAAGCTTTAACTTTAAGACTATCGGATATAGACAGCCAAAGAATGCTAATTAGGATAGAAAATGCCAAAGGACGCAAAGATAGGTACGCACCTTTATCTCTAAACCTTTTACCTTTACTAAGGGTTTATTACAGCATTTATACGCCAAAGAAATATTTGATTGAAGGTAAGAATGGCGGTCAATATTCGCAAAGTAGTGCGCGCGCAATTTTTAAAAAAGCCTTAAACAATACAACTATTAAAAAACGGGTAACATTACATTCGCTAAGGCATAGTTATGCGACTCATTTATTAGAATCTGGTACAGATATTAGATATATACAAGAATTACTAGGTCATAACAGTCCAAAAACAACAATGATTTATACACATGTTAGTACTTATAATTTAAAAAACATTAAAAGTCCTTTTGACAAATTAAAAATTTAAACTACTTTAGTGATGTGAAAACAAAAAGCAATAAATTATGCGTATATAACCACCAATATGGTTGTATATGAGCAATGGGATTGCTTATATAAATAAGTTGTGTGCAATCGCAGAACGAAAAATTTGAACGGAAATTCAACACTATTTCTAC
>CAZUFO010000094.1:0-8226 GCA_964619615.1 uncultured Lutibacter sp.
AACAAGTTCAGAATGACGCGCTTTATATATTTATGACTCTTTACGGACATACAAAACTACTATTTTGGATTGGTAAATGCGATACTCTATTTTGCTATTGAAGAGTTAAAACATAAGTGGTTTAATAATCAATTGGAAACTAACAGTGTTTTAACTATTTTTGATGATGTGGAATTAATGAAAAAAGGGCAACACTAATCAGAGAAGTACACGTTGGAAAATTTAAAAAATATGCATACCGATACCATCATAGCATTAGCAACTCCTTCTGGAATGGGAGCAATTTCTGTAATTCGATTATCTGGTGAAGATGCCATAACAATTGTCGCTAAGCATTTTAAATCAAAATTTGGTTCTAAAGATTTAAATACAGTAAAATCTCATACCATTCATTTCGGTAGTATTTTAGATGATAATAGAGTGATTGACGAAGTATTAGTGTCTGTTTTTAAAAACCCACATTCTTATACAGGTGAAAATGTAGTGGAAATTAATTGTCATGGTTCAGTATATATCCAACAAGAAATAATTCAATTATTTTTAAAAAATGGCTGTAGAAATGCTACCAATGGAGAATATACCTTACGTGCTTTTACAAATGGTAAAATGGATTTAACACAGGCGGAAGCTGTCGCTGATTTAATAGCATCCGATTCTAAAGCATCACATCAAATTGCATTGCAACAAATGCGTGGTGGGTTTTCTTCTGAAATTGCTGATTTAAGAGAACAACTGCTAAATTTTGCTAGTTTAATAGAACTAGAATTGGATTTTGCTGAAGAAGATGTCGAATTTGCAGACAGAGCGGCTTTTAAAGAATTAGTAAATAAACTCTCTAAAATTTTAAAGCGATTAATCGATTCGTTTGCATTGGGTAATGTATTTAAAAACGGAATTCCGATTGCTATTGTTGGAGAACCCAATGTCGGAAAATCAACTTTACTGAATACGTTGTTAAATGAAGAAAAAGCCATTGTTTCTGATATTGCTGGAACCACTAGAGATGCGATTGAAGACGAAATTGTAATTAATGGTGTTACTTTTCGATTTATTGATACTGCTGGAATTAGAGAAACGGAAGATGTTATTGAGAGTATCGGAATAAAAAAAACATACGAAAAAATTGAACAAGCGCAGTTGGTGTTGCAACTCATAAATGCAAATTCAGCGAATATAAATGAGATGATGAAACAAGTTGAGCAAAGTATTGATGAATTAACTTCAAAATATCCAAATAAAAAAATACTCACTTTATTAAACAAAGTAGATTTATTAACTGCTAATCAAATCGAAAATTTAAAATCGAAAATTCCAAATTCTATTATGCTATCCGCTAAAAACAAAGATGGAATTGACACCTTAATTAATGAATTAACAGAACTTACCAATATTGGGGCTTTGAGTAATAATCAAACTATAGTTAGTAATTCGCGTCATTTTGAAGCGCTAACCAAAGCATTAACAGCAATTAAAGAAGTTGAGAAAGGAATAGCGATAAACATAAGTTCAGATCTTTTAGCAATAGATCTTCGACAAGCATTATTTCATTTAGGAGAAATTACTGGAGCAGTTTCAACCGAAGATTTATTAGGTAATATCTTTGCTAATTTCTGTATTGGGAAGTAAATAATATTGTCTTTCGACTTTGTTTTCAATTCCATTTATTTCTTAATTTAAATGACCAAAATCATATTTTTTATTTTTTTTTATACGTAAATTTGTATATTTCAAATAGATAAGCACTTATGTTTGTACACACAAGAAAGAGTCTATTCATTAATGTGTAACCTAAGTTACCACTAGAATAAATAAAAAACAGTAGTTTTATAAAAACTGTATTAACTTTTAAACCAAAATAAGATGTTAAACAAATTCTCAAAATTCGCATTTTTATTATTTACAACTATTACTTTTGCACAAACGGGGCATTTAATGCAAGGGGTTGGCGCAATAAACATGTCAATGGGTGGTGCTGCAACTGCACAACCGTTAGATATTAGTGGTGCAATGCAATGGAATCCTGCAACATTATCAGCTTTTGATGGCTCCATATTAAAATTTGATATTGGTGCGTTTAAAGGAGTTCCAACATTATACTCTTCATTACCTCCAAATACACTTGGACCTGGCGCTCCAGGAGTTAGTGGCGCAACAGATTCTGAACTCGGTACAAACCCGATGCCAGCAATTGCTTTTACATGGAGTGACCCTAAGAGTAAACATACATTTGGAGTTTCAGCATTTGGTATTAGCGGCTTTGGAGTAGATTTTCCTGAAGAAGGAAACAACCCTTTGAGTCCTTCTTTTAATCCTGGTGAAAATTCTAACCCGATATTGTATCCGCAAGCCGCAAGAGGTTTTGGAAACCTTAACTCTAATTATTTATTTATGCAGGTTGGCTTTACTTGGGCGTATGAAATATCAGAAAATTTTAGCATCGGTGTACAACCAACAATTAATTATTCTTCGTTAGAATTAGAACCGAATCCACTAGCGAGACCAAGTCAAACGTTAGGATATCCTGTTAGTGAAGCAACTGCTTCTTTTGGTTATGGTGGACAAATAGGACTCTTTTATGATACATTAACTGGGTTTAAAATTGGCGCTTCCTACAAAACCCCTCAATATATGAGCGAAATGGAATTTGATAGTGCATATTTAGATGGATCTACCGCACCATCACCTGAGTTTACAATGAATTACCCTGCAATCTACTCTATTGGTATTGGGTATTCAAAAGGAATGATTGATTTTGCGCTGGATTATAGATATGTTGATTATGAAAATACGGATGGATTTGATACTTCTGGCTGGGAAATAGCACAACAAGGACCTTTTGCTGGGTTTCCAACAGGCGCAGTAAATGGCTTTGGATGGAATAGCATGTCTGTTATTTCAGTTGGAGTGCAATTAAAAGCAATTGATAAATTACCATTAAGGTTTGGTTATACGCACAGTACAAATCCTATTGAAGATGAATTGGCTTTCTTTTCAACTCCAGCAACAGCAATTATTGCGAATGCTTTTCAATTCGGATTAAGTTATGAAGTTAATAATGTAATTCAGATTGATGCCGTTGGACATTATGGAACAAGCGATGGGAAAACAAGTGGAAATCTATTGAATCCTTTTGCTATTGCACCAGGGAATCCTTTGGGAAAAGTGCCTGGTACTGAAGTAGCTTATGATATGAAAACGTATATGGTTCAAGTTGGAGTTAGTTACAATTTTACGGCTAAAAAAGCGAGAAAAACTACTATTCCAACAGAATAAAGACACTACTTAAAATATTTATATTTTTAATAACCGCTCAAATATGAGCGGTTATTTTTTATAGTATCTTTGTTTTTTCTTAAAGTGAACCTTAAGTACGTAAAAGAGTCCTAAATATATAAAGTGCGTCATTCTGAACTTGTTTCAGAAGCACATAATACTGTAAATGGGAAAAACAAGATGAGACCCTGAAATGAATTCAGGGTAACGTAATAATTATTTAATAGAAAACGGATCTATAAAAGGAAACACCAATGGAGATTAAACTAATTTGTTCTGATATTGATGGAACGCTATTAAATAAAAATAGGGAACTCTCTAAAAAAACTATCGAAGAAATTAAGCGTGTTGCTCCTACTCCATTTATTTTGATTTCATCTAGAATGCCAAAAGCAATGGTGCATCTACAAAAGGAATTTGGGAATGCACATTTACCTTTAATTGCTTATAATGGCGGACTTATATTAGTTGATAATAAAGTGATTTCTTCAACCGAAATAACAAGTGACTCTTCAGCAGAAATACATCATTTCTGCAAAAAAACGGAGTTACACTTAAGCCTATATCACAACGATGAATGGTATGTTCCAGAACTTGATTATTGGGCAAAACGTGAAGCAAATAACACCAAAATAAATCCAACCATTCAGCCAATTGACACCACATTGCAACATTGGAAACCTGAAAATAAAGGCGCGCATAAAATTATGGTAATGGGCAAGGCAGATGAAATTGATCAATTAGTAGATTATATCGCTCATAATTTAACTGATGAAATTATCGGTTATCGTTCTAAAGACACCTATTTAGAAATTGCACATAAATCAATATCAAAAAAGACCGCTATTGAAACACTTTTGAAACACCAATACACGGAATTAAAATTAGAGAATGTATTGGCTTTTGGCGATAATTATAACGATATTGAAATGCTAAAAGCAGTTGGCATTGGTGTTGCTGTTGAAAATGCAAAAAAAGAAGTGCTAGAAGTTGCTGATAAAGTTACGGCGTCAAATATTGAAGACGGAGTAGCATTTTTTTTAGAAAAACATTTATAAAATTGTAATGGCTAAAAAAGGATCTGCAAAAAACACCAAGAATAAAGCGAAACATACCAAATTGATGAATCGTAAAAAGAATAAATTGAAGGCAGATAAACTTGCATCCAAAGAGCGATTGAAAGTACTTCAGAAAAAAATAGCAGATCAACAAAAAACAGAAACCAATGAATAGTCATAGTAAATCAAAAGGGTTACATTCAAATAACAAACACAGCCAAGGTTATGATTTTGAAAAAATGTGTGCAACTTCCTCAACCTTAAAGGACTTTGTTTTTACTAATAAATACGGCACTGAAACCATAGATTTTGCAAATCCGAAGGCTGTAAAAGCATTAAATTTTGCATTGCTAAAAAACTATTATGGAATCGATTATTGGGAGTTTTCGGATGAGAATTTATGTCCACCAATTCCTGGTCGTGTTGATTATATTCATCATTTGCATGATTTACTACAATCTTCTGGAATTGAAAAAAATATTACTGTTTTAGATATCGGAACTGGTGCGACTTGTATTTACCCATTATTAGGAGTAAAAGAATACAACTGGAAATTTGTAGGTTCTGATATTGATATCGACTCTTTAAAAAATTCACAAGAAATAATTAACCAAAATAGTTTATCCGAATCTATTGAACTAATTCATCAAGAAAATGCTGCAGATATATTAAGTCCTCATTTATTCAAAAAACAATTTGCTGCAAGTATGTGCAATCCTCCTTTTTATGCATCGCAATACGAAGCTGTTGAATCAAATGCTAGAAAGTTAAAAGGATTAGGAATAGAAACAACTAAACGTAATTTTGGTGGTAGTCAAAACGAATTATGGTATAAAGGCGGCGAAAAAGCTTTCTTACACAACTATTTATACCAGAGTTCTTTATTCAAATCCAATTGTTTTTGGTACACTTCATTAGTATCAAAAAAAGAAAATATTGAGAGCATGATTACTTCATTAACTAAATTAGGAGCATCAGAAATAAAAAATATTCCGATGCATCAAGGAAATAAAGTAACTAGAATTATTGCTTGGACATTCTTATCTAAAAGTGAACAAAAAGACTGGATAGCTAACCAGTAATCTTAAATTACAACTAGGTCTAGTCCTTTTTTCAACTCTAAAAATTTAATGATTACGATTTTTTATAGTGATGTTTGCTTCATTATTAATCTTAAAATTTTATTATGACTAGAGTATTATTTATTACCGTATTATTTATGAGTTCAATTGCTTTTTCGCAAGAAGTTGCAAAAAAAGGAGTTTTAGAGTTTGAATCTGAAGTGATTGATTATGGAAACATTGCAAAAAATTCGGACGGAAAGCGAACCTTTGTTTTTAAAAATATTGGTTATTCTCCTATTTTAATTTCAAAAATAAAAGGTAGTTGTGGATGTACCGTTACTACCAAACCAGAAAACGCCATACTTCCTGGAGAAACAGCAGAAATTGGAGTTGTTTATGCTACCAATAGAACTGGTGGTTTTTCAAAAACAATTACAATTATTTCCAACGCAAGTGAAGCATCCAAAGTAGTACGAATTAAGGGAAATGTTATGAAAAACAATCAAATTGCTAGTGTAACTAAAAACTGATGAACACATTATTTAAAAAGGTTATTCTGTCTCGATTAATATTGAGTTAGAATGACCTTTTGATATTTAAAAACTATATTTGTTTGTATTGTTGTCTGTATGAAATTTCAAAAACATTTTTTAATTATTTTAATTGTGCTTTGTTCTACAAAACAATATGCACAATTTCAATTTTCTGGTGAAGTAAACAGTGAGTTTATTAACTCAACAGTTTATTTAAATAGTATAGATAATTACAAGCAAAATGAATTGTTTTTAACCGAAACAATAATTCAAGAAACTGTTGTAGATAGTTTAGGTTTTTTTAGTTTTGAAGGCAATTTTTTATCCGAAGAGAATAAATTTTATAAAATTTATATTGATAAATGTTTAGATAATATTACTGATTACAACCATCTATTAAATCATTGTGTAGATAGCAATTACATTGTATTTATTGCCAACAATCAAGATACCATTCATTTACCACTAAACGATTTAGAGCAACTATTCTGTTCTTTTCAATATTCTAGAAAACAAAACACTGCACTTCAAAAAATCGATTCTGTTCAAGAAACATTATTAGTTCATTTACAAGATTCTAAAAGCGATCAACAACGGAAAATAATTTACACCAACTATTTTAAAGAATTGCAAAATTATAGTAAATCCCTTAACGAACCATTGGCAGAAATCTATAGTTTTAATTTATATACAGATGAAAATTCATTTTCTCGTCCCTATTATATTTCCGATTTAAAGGAGTCTGATTATTACACTAATTTATTGGAACGTATGCAAAATACATATCCCAACTCCAGTTATACGCAACAATTTGAAAATGAACTTAGAAGAGATCAATTAATTTTTGAAAAAGACAAACTGAGCCCAACTATTATTGGGCTGATTATATTATTATCTCTTTCTGTTCTCGTTAATATTTTCTTTATTAATAAGAACAAAAAGAAGAAGTCAAAAATTGATTATAAAACCGTACTATCTCCCCAAGAACTGAAAGTGTTTGAATTAATGGAAGGTTTTTCAAATAAAGAAATTGCAGACCAACTATTTATAAGTATTAGTACGGTTAAAACACATATTAATAATATTTATTCTAAGTTGTCTATTTCTTCAAGGAATGACCTATCGCAATTCTTAAAAAATTAGCAAATTATTAATAGTTACTACTTTTTTCGCATAATTCTAATTTTTGTAGTGCTATTGAAAAACCTTCAAACTAATTTTCTCTTAAATTAGACTCTGTGTTATCCTTATTGTTTTGCGTAAACAGTATTCAATTGAATAGAGGTAGCAATTGATTGCGCTCTATTTTTTGCCAATTCAGCAATTTCGCCTTCAAACAATTCATCAACCGTTTGACGAAATATATTTAACCAAATTTCAAAATCTGTATTCTTGAGTTTTTGTATTTGATGCAGTGATTTATGCACCCGCATAGGATTTCCTTTATACACATTCTTATGAAATAATAAGGTCTCCCAAAAATCATACATTTTAGGTAAATGTGCTTCCCAATCTATTTTTGCAACCTCATTAAAAATATGGTTCAACTCCTTATTTTGTTGAACTTTATTATAAAAGGTGTCAACTAATAATTGTATGTCTGCTCTTGTTTCAATTTGTTTCATTTTTAATTTAAATATTAGTTAGTAATTGCATTACCTCTCCCCTTTTTCTAACAGAAACTGGAATCGTTTTATTATTTTTTAAAATTAAATAGCCTCCATCAGATTTTATAAACTCTTTAATGGCTTCAATATTAATTAGGTGACTTTGGTGTGTTCTAATAAATCCACTCTCTTTTAATAAGTCTGCAAAATATTTTAATGTTTTTGTAACAAAAATTGTTTTGCCTTCTTTCAAAAAGAATTTTGTGTTATTATTATCTGATTCACAACGAATAATGTTTTTTAAATCAACTACACTTATTTTATTGAGTGTACTCAAAGATATTTTTTTAGGGCTGTTGTTTTTTGTCGATAATGAGTCTTTTAAAATATTAATACGCTCTTTAGTTGGTGTTAATTGTAGTGTTGCTTTTTCGATAGCATTTGCAAGTTCAGCATCAGAATATGGTTTTAAAATATAATCTATCGCTGCGAATTTAAACGCCTTAATTGCAAATTCATCACTTGCGGTTACAAATATTATTTTAGATTTTAATTCAGGAAGAATTTCTAAGATATCGAAACCAGTTCCATCGCCCAACATAATATCTAAAAATAAATTATCATGTGTGAGTTTTCTCAATAATTTAGGAGCTTCAACCACACTACTTGCAGTTCCATTCACCTTAATATC
>CAZUFO010000095.1:0-8165 GCA_964619615.1 uncultured Lutibacter sp.
ATGTTTATTACTTACTCAGAAAAACAGCAAAACACGATATCATTATAGAAAAAATCAAACAACTTCTCAATATAATTGAAATTATTGAAATGGATAAAAATGCCGTCATAAATGCGTTGAACTCTGATTTTAAAGACTTTGAAGATGCTTTACAAAATTTTTCTGCCATAGATAATGGAAATGTTAGTATTATTTTGACAAGAAACATAAAAGACTTTAAGACAAGTGAATTAGCAATTTTGACACCAGAAACATATTTAAAAGGAAAAGCCAGTGCCTAACAACGGCTATACTTAATTACTTAGCTCTGTCCTACTTTGGAAAAATCTCTGATTTTCCCAACTTGGTTTTGTACTTATAAAGCTAAGTGTTAAATTATCGCAACTAAGCATAGCCAACCCGATAAGCGAACTTCCCGAAATTTCTTTTAAAAAAATAAAATCATTCTCCGTATTTTTACCACATGCAATTTAAACTCGTTTCAGACTATAAACCTACCGGAGATCAACCAGAAGCCATAGAACAATTAACTTCAGGAATTTTAAATGGAGACAAAAATCAAGTACTTTTAGGAGTTACAGGTTCTGGAAAAACATTTACCGTTGCAAATGTGGTTGAAAAAGTAAACAGACCAACACTCGTTTTAGCGCATAATAAAACATTGGCTGCTCAATTATATTCTGAGTTCAAACAGTTTTTTCCTGAAAACTCCGTAGAGTATTTTGTTTCTTATTACGATTACTATCAACCTGAAGCATATATTCCTACAACTGGCACTTTTATAGAAAAAGATTTATCTATTAATGAGGATATTGAGCGTATGCGAATTAGCACCTCTTCTGCCCTATTATCGGGTCGTAGAGATGTGTTAGTGGTTGCATCTGTTTCTTGTTTATACGGTATAGGAAACCCCAATGAGTTCAAAAAGAATGTGATTAACATTGAGCAAGATCAGGTTATTTCTCGTACAAAGTTTTTACATCAATTGGTGCAAAGTTTGTATTCACGAACTGAAGATATTGTAAGTAGTGGAACTTTTAAAGTAAAAGGAGATACTGTTACGGTGTATCCATCTTATGGTGATTATGCATATCGTATTCATTTTTTTGGTGATGAAATTGAGGAAATAGAAAGTTTTGATTTAACCAACAATGAGGTAGTTGAAAAATTTGAACAACTCACTATTTATCCTGCCAATTTATTTGTGACATCGCCAGATATTATGCAAAATGCCATTCATCAGATACAAGAAGATTTGGTAAAACAAGTAGATTATTATAAAGAAATAGGTAAACATTTAGAAGCAAAACGTTTATTAGAACGTACCGAATTTGATTTAGAAATGATTCGAGAATTAGGCTATTGTTCAGGTATTGAAAACTACTCACGTTATTTAGATGGTCGAGAACCAGGAACACGTCCGTTTTGCTTGTTAGATTATTTTCCAGATGATTATTTGATGATTATTGACGAAAGTCACGTTACCATTCCACAAACCCACGCAATGTACGGTGGTGATAGAAGTCGAAAAGAAAATTTAGTTGAATATGGATTCCGTTTGCCTGCTGCAATGGACAACAGGCCTTTAAAGTTTGAAGAATTTGAAGCCATACAAAATCAAACTATTTTTGTGAGTGCTACTCCAGCTGATTATGAATTACAAAAAACGGAAGGTTTAGTGGTTGAGCAAGTAATTCGTCCGACGGGTTTATTAGACCCAACAATTGAAGTGCGCCCAAGTTTAAATCAAATTGATGATTTAATTGAAGAAATTCAAATTAGAGTTGATAAAGATGAACGCACATTAATAACCACGCTAACCAAAAGAATGGCGGAAGAATTAACCAAGTATTTAAGTAGAATACATATTCGCTGTCGTTATATTCATTCAGATGTTGATACGTTGGAACGTGTAGAAATAATGCAAGATTTACGTAAAGGATTGTTCGATGTTTTAATCGGCGTAAACTTATTACGTGAAGGGTTGGATTTACCAGAAGTATCATTAGTTGCTATTTTAGATGCTGATAAAGAAGGGTTTTTAAGAAGTCACAGATCGCTAACACAAACTATTGGTAGAGCAGCAAGAAACGTAAACGGAAAAGCCATTTTGTATGCTGATAAAATTACCAACAGTATGCGATTGACTATTGATGAAACAAACAGACGACGTGAAAAGCAAATCGATTATAATACTGCGAATAATATCACTCCGAAACAGATTGTAAAACCTATTGGCAATTCTTTAGTAGAGAGCAATATTTCCTCTTTTCATTATGACAATTCTGCTAACAAAGCTGCAGAAGAAGAATTACAATACCTTACAAAACCTGAAATAGAAAAACGTATCCGAGAAAAAAGAAAAACAATGGAAGCAGCAGCGAAAGCATTAGATTTTTTAGTGGCTGCAAAACTTAGAGACGATATTAAAATGCTTCAAGAACAATTATAATTAATCGTTTATCCACCAAAATATAAAGTGTTAAAAAAACAAAAAAAACCACATTTCTGTGGTTTTTATATAATTTAAAAAGGTAAAGTCTAGTTTCCTTTTTTATAATCTTTTAAAAACTGAGCTAAACCAATATCAGTTAAAGGGTGTTTTAACAAACCTTCAATTGCACTTAAAGGCCCAGTCATAACGTCTGCACCAATTTTAGCACAATCCATAATATGCATGGTATGTCTTACTGAGGCTGCTAAAATTTGAGTTTCATAACCATAGTTATCATAAATCAAACGAATATCTGCAATTAAACCTAAGCCATCAGTAGAAATATCATCTAAACGACCAATAAATGGAGACATGTACGTTGCGCCTGCTTTTGCTGCTAATAAGGCTTGTCCTGCTGAAAAAATCAACGTAACATTTGTTTTAATTCCTTTTTCTGAAAAATATTTACACGCTTTTACACCGTCTTTAATCATTGGTATTTTTACAACAATTTGTGGATGTAAGGCAGCTAATGCTTCACCTTCTTTTATCATTCCATCAAAATCAGTTGCAATAACTTCTGCACTTACATCGCCTTCAACAATATTACAAATATCAACGTAATGTTTTAAAATACTTGCTTCACCAGTAATACCTTCTTTAGCCATTAAGGATGGGTTTGTAGTTACTCCATCTAAAATACCTAAAGCTTGTGCTTCTCTAATTTGATCTAAATTTGCTGTGTCAATAAAAAATTTCATTGTCTATTTTTTAGTTAAGTTTAATAGGTGCAAAGGTATGAAAAACAATCACTAAAAATCATCAACAGTAAAAAAATGAACGCTAAGAGTTTTTACAACTTATAATATTTCATCAATATTTTTTGATAGATTTTATCGGGTGTTAACCTTTTTAAAGTAATAGAGAATTTTTCCATAAAACCACCTATTCTATATCTAATTTTTGGATTTGGAGATTCTATAATTTTAAAAATTATTTTGGCAATTACAACAGGGTCACTTCCGTCACTAACGTGCGCGTCCATTAAATCAATATTTCGCTGATACACATCTTTATAAGGTGAATCTTGATAAACAGGAGTGTGATAACGACTCGTAGCAATATTTGTTACGAAATCTCCAGGGGCAACATTCACAATTCTAATTCCAAATCTTTTCACTTCCATACTAATGGATTCCGTCACCAATTCCAACGCACCTTTAGTTGCCGAATAAATTCCGCGAAATGGCAATCCCATATAACCTGCAATTGAAGTAATATTAATAATTAATCCCACTTTTTGCAATCGCATTTGTGGCAATACTGCTTTCATCATATCAATAGCACCAAAAAAATTGGTATCGAATGCTTTACGCATTTCTTCGGTTGGAGTTTCTTCAATAGCGCCTGTAATACCAATACCCGCATTATTAATTAAAACATCTAACTTTCCTTCTTTAGAAATTATTCTTTCCACTGCTATATTAATTGACGCTACATTATTTAATTCTAATTCAATTAATTGAAAAGGGTGATTTTTTACCCTATCAGGATTCCTACTTGTACCATACACAATAAAACCTCTTGACGATAAAAACGCACCTATCGATTTTCCGATTCCAGAAGAACCACCAGTAATTAATACTACTTTTTTCATAAATACGAAGTTACAAAATACTTCTTACAAAATTAAAAAAACGGGAATTTCAATTAAGAAATTCCCGCTAGTAAAATGTTAACTACAATGCTAATTAAACTTCTTTAAGATCAGCAGTTGGTGCATTTTTTTTAATAGATTCAATACCGTTTTCCATTCCAGATTCGTTAGCGTACATCTGACTTGATCCAATTATTTGACCGTTAGTTGATTTTAAATTAAAATATACTTTTCCGTTTTTTGCAGTTTTCCGTTCCCAACAACCTTCATCACTACAATTCTTTTTTACTGACTCTATGCCGTTAAGTGCTCCTGATTTGCTCTTATACACTTGGCTAGATAAAATTACTTGACCGTTACCTGCTTTTAGCACAAAGTGATAGCTATCTGACCCTTCTTTTTGTTTTAATTCAAACATAATACCTTTTTTTAATTAATAAATAAATAATGGTTAGTAATATCGGAATAAAATAAATAATATCCAAAAAGCAGGTTAAATATAAAATTTAGAGGAGAAAATTAATTTTATACTAGAAATAAAAAAAAGTGCAAAAAATGGCAAGCGACCTACATCACACCGCTACAACAATGTACCCTTGCTGCGTTCCCGCCCTGGGGGATTCCAAAGGAGCTGGTTGTGTAGGACTTGCCGCTACAAATTTACAATCATTTTTAATTTAAAGCAATCTTTTTAGCTTCTTTTGTGTAACATTTTTAAGTTGTTGAATACTAATTACAATAGAAAATAAAGAAATACTAAAATTCAAATATAAATGGTTGATTTTAGTATATTTGTTCAACTTAAAAAATAACTAAACAATGGAAAATCAAAAAGTATCTGCAAAAAACATCATGATTAATTATGGTGCAATTCTAGGGATAATTTCAATCTTAATTAGTGTTTCTGTTTATGCAATGGGTAAAACATACGACCAACACTGGTCAATAGGTGTTATTAGCTTTATTGTTATGGTTGCAATTTTAACAATGGGAATTAAAAAAGTTAAAGAACTGAACGACGGCTTTTTATCTTTAGGTGAAGCACTTAAAACAGGATTAGGAATTGCTCTTATTTCTGGATTAATTTCAGTGGCTTATACCTATGTTTTTACCACTATTATTGAGCCTGATTATTTCATAACCTTAGCAGAAGTTCAAGAACAAAAATGGATAGATGCTGGCATGACTGATGAGCAAATAGAAATGCAATTAGGAATAATGGAAAAAACGTCTGGCCCAGTGATTACATCTGCTTTTGTAAT
Organism: uncultured Lutibacter sp.; assembly: GCA_964619615.1. GTDB lineage: Bacteria > Bacteroidota > Bacteroidia > Flavobacteriales > Flavobacteriaceae > Urechidicola. Next base: position 5,354 of record CAZUFO010000095.1, read on the forward strand.
AATTGGTAGCTTATTCTTTGGCTTTATTATTTCATTAATTGCAGGATTGATTATGAAAGAAACTAAAGAAGAGTAAAAACTTTATATATGAATCTATCGGTTGTCATTCCTTTATTGGATGAAGACGAATCTTTACAAGAATTATATGATTGGATTGTACGTGTTGTGCAATCCAATCAGTATTCTTATGAAATCCTTTTTATAGATGATGGAAGTACAGATAATTCATGGAATGTAATTCAGCAATTATCTGAAAAAGACAGCAATGTAAAAGGTATAAAATTTCAAACCAATTACGGTAAATCACAAGCATTGAATGCTGGGTTTAAAATTGCAAAAGGCAATGTTGTAATTACTATGGATGCCGATTTGCAAGACAGCCCAGATGAAATTCCTGAATTATATGACCTTATTGCTAACCAAGGTTTCGATTTAATTTCTGGTTGGAAGAAAAAGCGGTTTGATTCAAAAATCAGAAAGAATATCCCTTCAAAATTATTTAATTGGGCGGCACGTAAAACTTCCGGATTAAAATTACATGATTTCAACTGTGGCCTAAAAGCCTACAGCAATGAAGTTATTAAAAATGTAGATGTGTATGGCGAAATGCATCGCTATATTCCTGTGCTTGCCAAAAATGCTGGATTTACTAAAATTGATGAAAAAGTGGTGCAACATCAAGCACGAAAATATGGTGTAACTAAATTCGGAATGAACCGTTTTATCAATGGTTTTTTAGATTTAATTACCATTTGGTTTCTTTCAAAATTTGGTAAAAGACCAATGCATCTTTTTGGGTTTCTAGGAAGTTTAATGTTTGTAATTGGTTTTTCATCTGCTGCATATATTGGCGTTTCAAAATTATTACGTCTTTTTTATTACCATACTCCTACTCGACTTATTACAGAAAACCCTTGGTTTTATATTGCATTAACAACTATGATTATCGGTACACTCTTTTTCCTTTCAGGATTTATTGGAGAACTTATTTTACGTTCAAAGAGAGATGAAAAACTATATAAAATTAGTGAAAAGATAAATCTTTAGCCATTTCAGAAAATAGTATATTTGTGCTCTAACCGAACTGCAATACAACATGAACGACACTAAATTTATAGACAGCGCAAAAAAATGGTTATCTAATACTTTTGATGCTGAAACTCGAAATGAAATTCAAGATTTAATTGATAATAACCCAGAACAATTAGCTGATCGTTTTTATAAAGACACCGAATTTGGTACCGGCGGAATGCGAGGAATTATGGGTGCTGGAATCAATAGAATTAACAAATACACGTTAGGTAGAGCAACGCAAGGATTATCAAATTATTTAAACGAAACATTTCCCGAGAAACAATTAAAAGCCGCTATAGCATACGATTGTAGGCACAATAGTAAAAAGTTTGCTAAGATTGTTGCGGATGTTTTTTCTGCAAATAATATTAAAGTATATTTATTTGAGGATTTACGTCCTACACCAGAATTATCTTTCGCTGTACGCCACCTAAATTGTGATGCTGGTATTGTATTAACCGCCTCACACAACCCACCAGAATACAACGGCTATAAGGTGTATTGGGGAGATGGCGGGCAGATTGTACCTCCACATGACAACAATATTATCAATAGAGTAAACAGTCTAGATTTTTCTGAAATTAATTTTGAAGCTAATGAAGGTTTAATCGAAATAATAGGAAAAGAAGTTGATGATGTGTTTATTGATGGTGCTGTTAAAAACGGATTAATTCCTTCACTTAAAAACAGAAATAATCTTAAAGTTGTTTTCACATCTTTACACGGAACTTCTATTGTTTCTATGCCAGAAACATTTAAAAGAGCAGGTTATACAGATATACATATTGTTGAAGAACAACGAGAGCCAGATGCAGATTTTCCAACGGTTGCTTCACCAAACCCTGAAGAACCAGCAGCCTTAAAAATGGCAACAGATTTAGCGGATAAAATTGGTGCCGATATTGTTATTGGCACAGATCCAGATTGTGATAGATTGGGTGTTGCTGTTCGTAATATGAATGGTAAAATGACATTATTAAACGGTAACCAAACCATGAGTGTGATGACAGATTTCCTAATTAAAAAATGGAAAAATGAAGATAAAATAAACGGAAATCAGTTTGTAGGTTCAACCATTGTTTCATCTGAATTAGTGAATAGAATTTCTGAAGGATATGGTGTAGAAACCAAAGTTGCATTGACTGGTTTTAAATGGATCGCCAAAATGATTCGTGATAATGATACGATGGATTTTATTGGCGGTGGCGAAGAAAGTTTTGGTTATATGATTGGTGATTTTGTACGAGATAAAGATGCTGTAACTGCTACGCTATTAGCTTGTGAGATTGCTGCTTTCGCAAAAGAAAATGGAAGTTCTTTTTATGAAGAACTATTACATATTTATACTAGAAATAATTTCTATAAAGAACATTTAATTTCAATTGTTAAAAAAGGAATGGATGGTGCTCAATTAATTAGTCAAATGATGGCGGAGATGAGAGAAAACCCAATGACAGAAATTGATGGTGAGCAAATAGAAACCTTGAGTGATTATCAATCATCCATTAAAAAAAATCTAATTACTGGTGAAGAATCTACGATGGATATCCCTCCATCTAACGTGTTAATTTATCAAACGAAAAGCGGGACTCGTATTGCCGCTAGACCAAGTGGAACAGAACCTAAAATTAAATTTTATTTTAGCGTGAATACTCCTTTAGACAACATTGAAAACGCTGCTGATATTGAAGCAACATTGGATGCGAAAATTCAGCGAATTATTAAAGAAATGAAATTG